>CADBRK010000019.1 GCA_902797065.1 uncultured Ruminococcus sp. | reverse complement strand
GGAATTACCGACTTTTAGTGTTCCGTCCTTTACGCTTGAAAAAACAGCTGTTCCCGAAATGAGAAGCTGCCCGAAATGTGGGAATAAGCAGAGTAAAGATCTTGCTTTTTGCGTAAGCTGCGGAAGCATGATGGATACTCCGCAAAACAATATACCCGAGATTCCTGTTCAGGATACTGCTGCCGACATTATTACCGAAACACCTGTCAGTGCTTCTAATAATCCGGAAATGAAGACGTGCCCGAAATGCGGCAATATTCAGAACGCAGCCATGGCTTTCTGCACAAGCTGCGGCAGTTTAATGAATGAAGCGCCGACAAAGGAAGAGGATAAACCTCTGGCTGCCGAACCTGCAAAACCGGCTGAAAGTCAGACTAATGACTTCCGGTCATCGCTTGAGCTGAAACGATGCCCCAAGTGCGGTAATCTTCAGAATAAAGACCTTGCTTTCTGTACAAACTGCGGCGTGAATATGAATGATTCCGCTGACAATACACAGCAGCCTGTTCCGACAGTGCCGCCCAAAACAGAGTCTCCGTCTGTCAATAACAGCAATGCTTCTCAGACATCCGAAATGAGAAAATGCCCTTCGTGCGGTAATGTTCAGAAGATGGAATTTGTATTCTGTACGAACTGCGGAACTGTGACAGATGTGATCTCCGGAAACGAACAACAAACTTCGCCGAAAATTCAGCTGACTAAATCGAATGATATTGCCGATAACGCTTCGTCTTCGGTTAACGAAAAAAGAAGATGCACAATGTGCGGAAATATTCAGGATAAAGATGTTGTTTTCTGCACAAATTGCGGAAACATAACAGAACTCATACAGGGCGATTTAAGTCAGCAGCCTGCCCGGAACATAGATCTCTCAAAACACGAAACTCCTGCCGCAAACGAGGTTCAGCCTGCTCCGAAAATGCGTGCTTGTCCTGTATGCGATAATCTACAGGACAGTGCATTGCCGTACTGTATGGAATGCGGAAGTGATATGAATGTCGTTCCGACAGATGTATTAATAAATAACGCTCAGCCCGTAGAAACAGCAGCTGCAGCGCCTGCAGTACCCGATACACGTTCTGCGGGTCCGAACGAAAGAGTATGCCCCAAATGCGGTCATGTTCAGAATATGGTATTCCCGTTCTGTACCGAATGCGGTACGGATATGAGCAGCGATCCTTCCGAGTATAATACTGCTCCCGTGCAGCCTGCTGCTTCGATAAGCAGTTCGCCCGAAATACCGAATATGCAGTCTGTTGCTTCAATGAGCAATTCACCCGAAATACCGAATATGCAGCCTGTTGCGTCGAATGAGAGAGTATGCCCCAAGTGCGGCAATAAGCAGAATATTGTATTCCCGTTCTGTACGCAATGTGGAAATGACATGAACGGTATTCCCGGCGGAGTCAACATTAGTGTTCCACAGCCTGCTGCTCCGATGAACAATGTTCCTCCGATTCCCGATATGCAGCAAAACATGCAGATGATGCAGGGCGGATTCCCATCTTCTGCTCAGCCGTCGGTTGGAAACAGCGGTGTTCCCGCTATGCCAGCTGACGAGCCTGCTGCACCCGCTAAAACAGCATATCTTGTACGTAAGAGCAATAACGAAACATATCAGATAACCGGTGCCGAGTGTAAGATAGGCCGCGACAAGGGAACAAACGATTATGTCGTAAAGAACAACAAGTATATAGGACATAATCACTGCCATATTATTAATCGTAACGGTGAGTACTTTATCATTGATGATAATTCCAAGAATCACACTTACGTTGATAATATCATGCTTGTGCCTAATACGGGATTGAAGCTTGTAAACGGACAGATCATAAAGTTGGCCAACGAGGAATTTGAGTTTAAGATTAATTAGGAATAAGGTTGTATTATGGAGTTTATCATTACAGCGATTTCCGATATAGGAATATCACGAAAAGTTAACCAGGATGCACTCTTTGCATCAAAAATGAAAACATCGGCAGGAAATATAGCCTTTGCCGTTATGTGTGACGGAATGGGAGGCTTATCTCAGGGAGAGATAGCCAGTGCATCCGTTGTTAATGCGTTTAAAGAGTGGTATCATAAATCTTTGCCTTTGTTGGTTAATGATCTGTTAAGCGAAAAAACTATAGTCGAACAATGGACTTATGTAGTACAGGAGATCAATAGAAGAATAAGAAAGTACGGTGAACAAAATAACAGTCGGCTCGGTTCGACTGCTACCGTACTGCTGCTTAGTGAATCCAGATATTATTTGATGAATATCGGTGATACTCGTGCATACCTGTTAAAGAACGAAGTTGATCAATTAACAGTGGATCATACACTGGTTGAACAACAAATACGACTTGGAAAATTAACTCGTGAGCAAGCTGAAAGTTCCTCTATTCGCAGTGTTATTACAAGATGTGTCGGGGTAACTGAAGAAGTTTATCCCGACTTCTTCTTTGGAACGGTCGATAAGGGAGCCGTGTACTTATTATGTACCGACGGATTCCGCCACAAGATCACAGAAGCCGAAATGAACAGGGAATTGTCTCCGGGAGTACCAAAAAACAGCGTGGAGCTTCAGCAAAAACTGAGTAACCTTATAGAGCTTAACAAATATCGGAGAGAACACGATAATATCTCTGCAATTGCAATAGAAACCGAAGACCCTGATCTCTTTATATCGGATGATTATTTAGAAGAAGATGACGACGATGTAACTATAGAACTTCCCGATGAAGGTTTCGTATCGGACGATTTCTCGTTCAGCTTTCAGGAGGAAGTCACACTGATCAATACCGATATTATTTTATAAAGGAAGTAAGATTATGAGTATAGATTATCAGCTTTTTACAAATATTGGCGGCCGCAGTGTAAATGAAGACAGTGTTCGTACTGCAAGCAAAAACGGAACATATTGTTTTATCCTGTGCGACGGACTGGGAGGTCACGGCAAAGGAGAACTTGCATCGGGCTATGTAGCAGACTCTATTAAAGAACAGTTTCTTGCAAGTGATAATTTGGACACGTTTTTGGCAGACGCTATAAATAAGGCTCAGGAAGGTTTAATGGCCGAGCAGAAGAGACTGCACGCTACCACAGAGATGAAGACCACGGTTACAGTTCTGCTGGTAAATGATACTACTTTCAGATACGGACATGTCGGAGATTCCAGAGTATATTGTTTCAGAAAAAACAAGGTGTTAACCAGAACCCTGGATCACAGTGTTCCTCAGATGCTCGTTCTTGCGGGAGATATAAAAGAAAAAAAGATCAGGAATCACCCCGATCGCAATCGGCTGCTTCGTGTAATGGGCATAGAATGGGACAGCCCCCGTTATGAATTATCCGAAGTGAACGAGATAAACGACGGCGATGCTTTTTTGTTATGCTCGGATGGGTTCTGGGAGCTTATAGTTGAGAAACAGATGTGTAAAACTCTGAAAAAAGCAAAGAGCGCGTCAGAATGGATGGAACTGATGACGGGAATCGTTGCAAAGAACGGCAAGGGCATAGATATGGATAATAACAGCGCAATTGCTGTGATTTGCAGGAAATAATTTTTGGATATTATCAATATTTATATATATTTATTGTGGCTGCACGATGACAGCCGCAGTTTTCCGATTGTCATAAGGTACTCCTGAAACACATGGATACTATGATGATCTCAATGTGTAATATCTGATAAAATGGGAGAAGTGAATTATAAATATGAAAAGATGTAATAATTGTTTTGAGTTAATGAACGATGAGTTCCGCGCTTGTCCTTATTGCGGGTTTATCCCCGGTAATCCGCCTAAAGAGTTGTTTCATCTGTTCCCCGGTAAAGAATTATCCGACAGATATATCGTAGGTAAAGTTCTTGGATTCGGAGGTTTTGGCATTACATATAAGGCGTGGGATAAGAAGCTTGAAACGGTCGTTGCTGTAAAAGAGTATTACCCCAGCGGAATTGTCAATCGTATTCCCGGTGAAAAAGAACTTATAATATATGCTCAGAAGCGTGAAGCAGAGTTCTATTTCGGTAAGGAGCGTTTTCTGGAAGAAGCAAAAAACATGGCGAAGTTTAACTCCGAACCTAACATAATAAATGTTTTTGAATATTTCGAAGAAAACAATACGGCATATATAGTAATGGAATACCTGGACGGTATCTCACTTAAAGCTTATCTCCAGAAAAACGGGGGCAAGCTTGATACGGAGACGTCGTTAAAGATCATGACAGCTATTTCAAACGCACTCGGAATTATTCACAGCAAAGGAATTATTCACCGTGACGTCAGCCCCGATAATATCTTCCTGTGTTCCAACGGCGCAATCAAGCTGATCGACTTCGGCGCTGCGCGTTTCTCATTGGATGAGAATAAACTGATGACTATCATTCTGAAACCCGGTTTTGCACCGCCCGAGCAGTATGAGAAGATCAACAGGCAAGGTCCATGGACAGATGTATATGCTTTGGGCGCTACATTTTACTATATCATAACAGGAAAGAAACCGGAGGAATCTACCAACAGAAAGATAAATGATAAGGTTTTATACCCTCATGAACTCGATCCTCAGATCCCGGAAAATATCAGTAATGCTATTATGAAAGCTATGGCAATTGATGTCGAGCTGAGATTCAAGAATGTCGAAAGCTTTCAAAATGCTTTGGGACAGAAGAAGGCAGTGCTGCCTGTTGCGGTAGAAAAAAAGAGAAGAAGAAGGACAAGAAATATCGGTGTTATCGCTGCAAGTCTTATTATCGTTCTTGGAGCTGCCGGTGTTGCTTTCAAAGTGAACAGTGACAGAAAAGCCGAAAAGCTGATAGGCAGTTCTATTGTAATGTGGTACTGCAAGAGCGGCGACGCTGATATTGACGCTGCCGAAGAAGCGGCATATACATCTATCAAAGACGACTTTAATGCTGCGTTCCCGGACGTTGATATTACAATCGTCGGATTCAATCAGGCGGAATATGAAGCTGCATTTAATTCCGATGAACTTGAAATGCCGAATATTTATGAGTATGAAGAAAATATGGCAAATGCTTTTGTCAAAAACGGTTCTCCCGTTTCTCTTCAGGAAATATACAATTCCGACGCATTATCCGAATGTACTGTCCTCAGATCTGCGCCCAATTATTTTGGCGGTTACTCTTATTTGCCCTTGGGCTTTGAAGCTCCGATAGTTTTCGCCAATACATCTGCTCCCGATATAAAGATATCTTCTCTCGACGGTTTCGGTACGAGCGGAAATAATTCCTTTGAACACGATTACCAGCCGCTGTCAAAGATGTTTGCAAAAACAGACTCTTATTATTCCGAAAACGCAATGAGTGACTTTATTAACGGCGATTTAATGTACTACGGTACTTCTATAAGCAATTATCAGACAGTCAGAGACAGTATGCAGGGTCAGTATAAAGTAATCGAATACGACAGAGAAGAACTATATTGCAGATTCGGTGATGTTTTTACGACAAGCAGTAACAATCCGAAGAATGAGAAAGCAATAGTTAAATTCCTTGAATTTATGCTGAAAGAGAGCGAACAGGATAAGCTACATATACAGAACGAAAGCGCATATCTTCCCGTGAATGATAAGGTGCTTGATGTGTATGTAACTGTAAATAATGATTTTGCAGGAATATTTGATGATAAAGAAAATTTTATTGTAGAAAAGTAGGTTGATTTATATGAAGTTTTGCTCAGGATGTATGGAAAAATACGCCGACGACCTGCAGATTTGTCCTCACTGCGGTTATGTAATGGGCACAAAGCCGGAGAATGCCTTGCATATGATGCCGGGTTCTGTTCTTGCAAACAGATATCTTGTCGGCAAGGTTATAGGCTATGGCGGTTTCGGAGTTACATATATCGGTTGGGACAGCGTTCTCGAAACCAAGGTTGCAATAAAAGAATATCTTCCGAGTGAGTTTTCCACGAGAGTTCTCGGACAGACAATGGTTACGGTGTTCAGCGGAGATAAACAGGAACAGTTCAACGACGGAATGAAGCGTTTTATCGAAGAAGCAAAGAAGCTTGCAAAATTCCATTCGACGCCGGGTATAGTAAAGATATTCGACAGCTTTGAATATAACAACACAGCTTACATTATCATGGAGCTTCTTGAGGGCGAGACACTTGCCGAAAAGCTAAAGAGAGGAGAAACTTTCTCCGAGGATCAGGCTGTCGAGATGATGACGCCTGTTATCAAATCGCTGGAGAAAGTACATCAAGACGGTATTATTCACAGAGATATTTCCCCTGATAATATCTTTATCACAAACAGCGGTTCGGTTAAGCTTATTGATTTCGGTGCGGCAAGATATGCGACCACTACCCACAGCCGTTCGCTTACGGTTATCATAAAGCCCGGATTTTCTCCCGAGGAACAGTACAGAAGCCGTGGCGACCAGGGCGCATATACAGACGTATACGCATTGGCTGCAACGATGTACAGGATGATAACCGGTCAGACTCCTCCCGACGCACTGGAAAGACGGGCATTCTATGAAAACAAGAAAAAGGATATGCTCGAACCTCTCAGGAAGTACAGGAAAAATATCGACGAAGATAAAGAGAATGCGATACTCAATGCTTTGAACATCAGGATAGAAGACAGAACTCCCGATATGCAGACATTCATGCACGAGCTGACAACAGACGAACCTGTTGCGCGCAGAGCAGGAACGATACAAAAACTCGATGTGCTGAAATGGCCTCTCTGGGCTAAAATTACATTACCGTCGATGGCTGCTTTGGTAATACTGTTCGCGGTATTGTTTGGACTTGGAATAATAAACTTTGAGACCGTCTTAAACGGTGAGATAAGTATTCCGGAAGGGTATACCAGAGTAAAATCTGTTATCAATATGGATTATGATAATGCAAAAGCCATGCTGATAAACGATAATCTTGACGTAGAGATCGAAGGCAAGGAAAGATCGGATAAAATAGCAGCAAACATCATCATGAGTCAGGATACACAGATCGGAAGTATAGTACCCGAGAATACGCATATAAAGGTAATTCTCAGCTCCGGTCAGCCGCTGCAGATGGTACCCAATGTGCTGGGTACAGATTATGAGTCTGCAAAAAGCAAGTTAGAGGAATTGGGATTTTCGGTTGAGAAAAATGAGGTTTATGACAGTGTAATAGCCAAAGACTGCGTTGTTGCACAAAGCACGCCTGCATTCAATGAGATAGAAGACGAATCCACGATCACTTTGACTGTATCAAAAGGCGTTGATCCATCGGAAACAAAAGAGATCAAAGATGTTGACATACCCGAATTTGTGGGATTGACCTATGAAGAGGCAATAGCCGAGGCAGAAAAGCAGGGACTCACTCTTAAGGTATCGTCGTATGAGTACAGCAAGGATAATCCGAGAGATACAGTTATTTCTCAGAGTAAAAATGCAAACGAACAGATCAGCAATGATCAAACGATTGAACTTGTTGTATCGCTCGGTTATGAGAAGGTCAAAGTTCCCGATGTAACGGTATTGACACAGGAAGAAGCCGAACGCTATCTGAAAGCACGAGGTCTGAAATATGAATTCAGCAGGGCGGAGGATGATAATGTACCTGTAGATCATGTAATATCGCACGACCCCGAGGCAAACAGCGAGGTGGATCCGGAAACTGTAGTTAAGGTAGTAATATGCAGCGGTAAAAAAGCATTTCCGATGCCTAAGCTTGTCGGCTTGACAGAAGAAGAAGCAACAAAAATACTGAATGAAAACGGACTTCCCTTTACAAAGTCATTGGAAGAAAACAACAACAAACCCGAAGGCGAGGTACTGAAACAAAGTATCAATGTGGGCGAAGATGTACACAAGGGAGATGAGATCGTAATAACTGTATGTACGCACAGCCAGGTAATTAAGGTTCCGGATGTGACCGGAAAAACACAGAGCGAAGCCGAAAAGATTATTAAAAACGCAGGATTAAAGGTATCAATAAATAAAATGAACAGTGATACCGTCGCAAAGGGAAATGTTATTTCACAGACACCGAAGGCGGGCAGCGGTCTGAAGAAGAACGATACCGTAATACTTAACGTAAGTGACGGCAAGGCAGCAGGTACAACAAGCAGCGCCACAAGCAGCACTTCCGGAAATGATGATACAAGAAATAACGATGAAGATTCAAAACCGCAAAATGACAACAATAATAACAATAACAACAATTCGTCAAGAAACGGTACTACATCAACAACATCTACAGTTGCAAAGCCTGTAGAACCTACATCAATTCAGCTTAACAAAAAGTCTATAACATTATCGGTCGGTAACTCGGAAAAATTAGTTGCTAATCTGAATCCATCCAATGCCGAATCAACGATCACCTGGGAGAGCTTGGTACCATCTATTGCATCTGTAGATCAGAACGGTGTCGTTACAGGAAAATCGGTGGGTATTACAAAGATCAGAGTTTCAACAAGCAACGGAATGTATACGACATGTGACGTAACAGTTCAGAGTGATAAGGTTCAGCCTTCTTCTATTACACTTAACAGAGATAAATTATCTCTGAAAGAAGGGGATGAGGAACAGCTGTCTGTATCGTTTAATCCGAGTAACACTACAGAAACAAAACTGAGTTGGAGCAGTGATAAACCGTCTGTAGCCACCGTTGACAGCAACGGATTGGTAAAAGGTATATCTGCGGGAACTGCTGTTATCACTGTAAAGACGTCGAATAATAAAACTGCTTCATGTACCGTAACAGTTGAGTCGAAAAAGATCTATCCTACCGATATTAACCTGAGTAAGTCCTCTTTGAATCTATATATCGGCAGAACCGAACGACTGTCCGTTAGTTTCTCACCGAGCAACGCAACCGAAAAAGAGGTTTCGTGGGATAGCGGTGATGAATCTATTGCAACAGTAAATCAATCGGGCGATGTAACTGCCGTATCTCCGGGAAAAACTAATATTATTGTAAAGTGTAATAATATTACAAAAACCTGTGAGGTTAATGTCCTTATGGAAGACAACTCCTCGTTAGTAAGCAGCGGCGAATGCGGAAGCAGCGTAAGCTGGCAGCTATTCAACACGGGTAATATGTATGTCTTCGGAAGCGGCAGTATGAGTGACGGTACGATCTCGGCTGCATCAAATGCGCAGACTGTTATCGTTGACAATGGTGTAACCTACATAGGTGCATCCGCTTTCAGAGATTACAGTAACTTAACTAAAGTCACATTACCTGACAGTTTAGACACAATAGGAGACGGAGGTTTCTATAACTGTTATAATCTGAACTCGGTATCTTTAGGCAGCGGTGTCAGAATAATCGGAGAAAATGCATTCTGTCATTGCGGTGCTCTGACTTCTATCGATATTCCCGATACGGTTACCGATATAGGAAAAAAGGCGTTTGAGAATTGCTCAAGCTTGACTTCAGTATATATCAGCGGCGAAGAAAGTCAGCTCAGACAGATAAACGAATCCGCATTTTCAAATTGTGTCGGTATTAGCGAGATTAACATTCCCAAGGATGTTAATTATATCGGAAGCAAAGCTTTCAATAACTGCAGCAGCCTCAGAAAGGTAAACTTCTACTGCAATAAGCCGGACTTCAGTAAAGATGTATTCTCTAATTGTACAGATGTTGTTATCTACTACGACCGTAACAATGATTCAATGGAGAATATAGACGAAGACGGATTTGAGGGTGATGTAAGGTATGAAGTTACCGACCTCTAAATAATTCGCTTTTTATTCAATTCCAATCTTCGGCTGTGCATGCATTAAAAAAAATATGCATGTACAGTCGGAATAAACAGAAAAGCGGGAATAACGAATTACATCAGTTAAAATGAATTTTTAATCTAAAAGGATGTGAAATTATGGCAAAATTTTGCGGTAACTGCGGAACTATGCTTGATGAAAAAACGGTGAAATGCCCGAATTGCGGCACACCTACAGGCGTTGATCCCACTTCAAAGCTGGTAGGGAAGATCGTTACATTCTCACTTATCGGAATAGTAGTTCTTATTGTTGCAATTGTAGGCATAAAGATCGCCTCAACTGCATTGGGTTATAAAGGACTTGTCAATAAGTTTGAGAAGGCATATACCAATTACGATTACGAAGCGATCGTTGATATGTACAGCATAGCTGAGCTGTACGAGTATGAATTCAATGAAGAAGCTTTGGAGAATAACGTAAAGTATAAGATACAAAATACTCTTTCAAGCTTTGATTCTCGTGTAGGTCATTCATACAAGTTAAAGTATAAGATCCAAGAAGCTTATGATATGCCCAAATATAGGGTAGAGGCTTTCAAGAGCAGCCACTCTTATTTCAATAAGGTCGATAACAACATTATAACAAAAGCGAAGATCGTTAAACTTGAAGTTACGGCTGTCGGAAAAGAGATGAGTGTTTCTAGAAATATGGAGCTTATTGTTACAAAAGAAAAAGGAAAATGGAAGATTGCTGATTTTTATTATGTTAGCTAAAAAAGAGAGGAGATTCATATGAAACAGACATATTGTCCCGGGTGTAAAAAAATTGTTGGTGAGGGTCGTTTTTGCGGTGTATGCGGTTCAACGCTCCAAACAATGGAAATTCCCGATGTTACTGAAGAAGATTCGCCTACTGTTCTCTTGTCTGATCCTGTTGTTGATGTTCCCTCTGACGCTACCGTAATGCTTGATGATAGCTTTATTCCTTCCGATCAGACAAATAATCAAACCGATCAGATCAACCATACAGTTATCCCGGATCTGCAGATCAATCAGAGTAGTATGCCGGTACAGCCCGAACTGCAAACCACTCAGAATACTTATGTAACCAATACATACTCGGAATCGCCTGTTACCGATTTTGCGACAGTTCCGACGCAGAATACATTTGCCGTAAATAATACGCCGTCGACCCCGCTTCTTTCTGTCTTTAAGAAAAGCCGTATGCATGTTACGACGTTAATCGGTTTAATTTTGCTGGGCGTATATGTTATCTCTGCATTTGTTGTTGCAATGATAGATTCATCGAGGAAACTTAAAGATCTGGCATTTTTCGATGTCTCTATCTCAAGAGTTTGGTTTTTTGTTATATTTGCAGTAAGTCTTGTCTTTTTTGCAATGGCTGTTATCGGCAGAAGATGGTTTGCTATTGCCGGTGTCGCGCTTATCGGTATTATGATCGTTGTAACTTTAGTTCTGGCTGTGTTCTCGGGCAAAGGCTACAGTGATATTTCGTTTACTTCCGGTCTGACTATCAATTTCGGTCCGGGCAGTGAAGCGAGTAAAACATTTGTGTTTAACTATTACGGACTTGCAATGCTAAAAACAGGGATTTTTTGGATTGCTTCTCTTGTATTGTTGATTTTGGGCAGGATTTTTGAAGTTAAAGCTGATAGAAAACAAACACTCTCATCCGCCAATCTAAATTGATTTTTTCTTATTGTATTAAAAAATCATTAAATCCATGAAAATTAAAATAATAAACGTCTTATAATAATACAAACCCGATTATGCTTGATTGCAGTAATCGGGTTTTTTGTTTTTAGTATTTTATGTATTTTCTGAACCAGATGTCGTCGATCTCAAATGAACGCCCGTTTAAGTAGTTCAGTACCCCACCGTCTGTAGTAAACTCAAAAGTCAATTTATATGAGCAGAGTGCCTGCCATTTTAGATTGGTTACCTTGTTTTGTTTATTTGTTCCGTACTTTCCGTCGCCTACCAAAGGGTGTCCTATATACGCCATATGTGCTCTGATCTGGTGAGTGCGCCCCGTAAGAAGGTCTACCTCAAGCAAACTCATATTGTTGAATTCTTTAAGTACACGATAGCTTGTTTTTATTGTTTTGCTGTTTTTTGACGGCTTGGATGAAACATATACTCTGTTCTGATCTTCGTTTTTCTCTAAGTAAGCGATAAGCGTATCTTGCTTTTTCTTTAGTATTCCGTGTACAACGCACAGATAAATCTTTTTGATTTCTCTTTCTTTGATTTTTTGGTTAAGTATTCTGAGAGCTTCCGAATTTTTGCATGCTATCACTATTCCGCCCGTATTTCTGTCTATACGATTAGCGAGTGACGGCGCAAATGAGTTTTCTGCTTTGGGGTCGTACTCTTTCTTGTCGTAAAGATAATGCTGTAGCCGTGCAAGCAGAGAATCAAAGTGGTAATTCTCATCGGGATGACACAATAATCCTGCAGGTTTGTTCAACAGGATTATATTCTCGTCCTCATAAATGACATCAAGCTTTACGGGTGCTTTCAGGAAATCATAAGTATCATACGGCGATTCCTCAAAAAACTCATCTTTTATGTAGAGAGTAATAATATCGCCTTCGCATAGTCTGGTGGAATTTTCGCATTTTTTTCCGTTGACCTTTATATATTTCGTTCTGATATATTTATACATAAGCGGGATCGGCAGAGTCTTGAACCGCTTACCGAGAAATTTATCCAACCTTTGGCCGGAATCGTTTTTATTTATTGTAATCGTCCTCATAAACTCTCACCCTTACTCTTATAATCAGTAATTATTATTATATATTTGTTTATCACAAAAGTCAATACAGAACAAGAAATGAACTGACTGTATGCGGTGCAGTTGTCAAATATTCTGCCTTGAATTATCACATAATATTACATTTTAATTCCAACATAAACCTTGACATTCGTATTTTTATGTGATATAATTTTTAAAAAGGTGTTTGGCCTACGGAGAAACAGCATTAAAAATGCAATTTATATGCAAATAAATCTTACCGAGGAGTTTTTATTATGCCAAGAAAAAAGCCTGATCCGACGAAATCCGCATTGATAGACATGAATACAATGGAAACTCTTAATAAAAAGCAAATTCCCGTTATCTGCCGAAGGATTAAGTATTACAGGGAGCGTCTCGGTATAGAACAAAAAGAGCTTGGTGCTCGTTTGAATGTTATCGGTAATGCCGTCAGCAACTGGGAGAACGGCCGTGCACGCCCGGACATTAATCTTCTTCCGGAACTGTGCAGCGTATTGGGTATCACTCTCTACGAGCTTTATAATATCGAAGATCCGCTCCTCAGACACACAAAACGAGAACAGTATCTGTTATCAAGCTACAGAAATCTGAGCGAGGGTAATAAATATCTTGTCGATAGCCTGATTCAGTCAATGCAGCGCGTTGATTATCTTTTTCAATACCGTGATATTAAAGTAATCACACTGTTTGACAAGCCGCTTGCAGCAGGTATCGGTGATCCCACCGAATTTGACGATACAGGAGAACCGCTGTATCTGTATGCTTCTGCGGATACCGATAAAGCAGACTGTGCTTTCAATGTAAACGGTGACAGTATGGAACCTACTTTTTCGGACGGTGATATTGTTCTTGTGCAGAGATACCCTCACTGTTCCGATCTGACGGCAGGAGAAATAGGCGCATTTATTGTCGGCAATGAGTTGTTTATAAAAGAATATCAGAAAGACGGTTTGTACTCACATAATGAAAATTACGAGCCTATGCATTTTGCAGATCAGGAACATGTATATTTTATCGGCAAGGTCATCGGTTCGGTCGATGATAGCGACATTGCAGAACAAGAAGATATAGACAGGTATCTTCTTACTGCCGAAGGTGATAACTGATAGGACAGGTGAATACCATGGAACACATTTATATCTGTATTGATCTGAAATCATTTTATGCTTCGGTTGAATGTGTCCATAGAGGACTTGACCCTCTGAAAGCAAGGCTTCTCGTAGCAGATGAAAGTCACTCGGATAAAACTATATGCCTTGCCGTATCGCCTGCTTTAAAGGCTATCGGCGTTCCGGGCAGACCAAGATTATTTGAAGCGAAAAGAGCTGTAAAAAAGCATGAGCAGCAGTATAACACAACGGTCGATTATATAATAGCAGTTCCGAGAATGGCTGAATACGAGCGAATATCGGCACTGGTTTACTCTATTTACCTGCGTTACGCTGCGCCCGAAGATATACACGTTTACAGTATAGACGAATGCTTTATCGACTGTACACCGTATCTGCATATATACGAAAGTGAGGCAAGAAAAACTCACAGACACCCTGCGCGAGTTATGGCGATGACTATGATACACGATGTTCTGAAAACAACAGGTATTACTGCCACTGTAGGAATAGGAACAAATCTTTATCTTGCTAAAATCGCAATGGATATTGTGGCAAAAAAAACGCCGCCGGACAAAGACGGTGTAAGGATCGCCGAATTGAATGAGAAAAGCTACCGCTATTTATTATGGGATCATACTCCTCTGACAGATTTCTGGCAGATAGGCGCCGGAAAATCAAAGAGACTGAATCAATCATATATGTTTACGATGGGCGATATTGCTGCGCATTCGCAATGGGATGAAGAATGGTTTTACAATGCTTTCGGCATAGATGGTGAAATACTGATAGATCACGCCTGGGGGATTGAACCTGTTACCATGAAAGACATAAAGTCGTATCATTCCGACAGCCATTCTTTATCAACAGGGCAGGTTCTTTCCAAACCGTATCGGTACAACGAAGCAAGAAATATATTTTTGGAAATGACAGATTCTCTATGCTGTGATATGTTTTCTAAAAAAATTATTTCAAAAAGATTCAGTTGGTGGGTGGGCTACGATTACAAAAGCATGGAGTTTAATCCCGATTACGATGGCGAACTCTCGGTTGATTTTTACGGAAGAATACACCCAAAGAGTTCAAAAGGCACTATAAATCTCAGGAACACAACCAACTTATTGCAGGAAGTACAGCCGTTTATAATGCCGTCATTCGATCAAAAAACAAATCACAGTCTGTTATTCAGACGGATAGGCATTTGCGCCGAAAATATAATACAGAGCAGCGGAGCAGTTCAGTTTGATCTGTTTACCGATTATGAACAGCAGAAAAAAGATCGGGAATTACAAACAGCTATGCAAAGAGTAAGAAACCGCTATGGAGCGAATGCGATTTTCAGCGGCAACAATCTTCTCGAAGGGGCAACAAGACTTGAACGAAATGCTCAAATCGGCGGTCACAAAGCATGATCCGAAAGAAAGTGATGATATGAACGAAAACGATTATGATGAGATCGGCAATATTTGCGCACCCGATGATTTTAAATATACGGAAATTATCAAGCAAGGAAAAAACAAACACGACAAATTTGACGATTTTTATAAACGACATCCGTTTATGCCGCTTTCGAAAAGAGCAAAAATATTTTCTCCGTTTGACGCACTTAAAGGCTTTTCCGAAGCAGCACAAGAAAAGACGGTACAGTATCAGCCGAAGATAATACTTGACGAAGATATGCAGGACGAAATATCAAGGCGTCTTGACGTGCTGCAACGCTTGACTATAAACAGCAGAGCTGCAAGAGAAAATCAAATTACTGTTTGCGTAACATATTTTGTGCCTTGCAGCGACAAAAATCACGAAGCATACGGTTATCGCGGACAGTACACGGTGCTTAAAGGAGTATGCAAAAAAGTAGATGATATTATATCAAAAACCATATTGATAGATGACGCTGCTATTGCGTTTGATGATATTCTCAGCATTGACTCCACAGATGAACTATTTCTGCAATTGATGTGATCTGCAGTCGTTATCGTCCGCCGGAGGTATATTGTTTAAAAATCGTCTTGTAATGCTTTGAAGATTAACTAATTTCGGGAGATGTCAGCCTATGAGTCAAATTTCATTATTTCAATCGGAAGAAGAAAAGCCTGCTGCTCCTGTTACTGTTACATGGAACCCGTGGCACGGCTGTACAAAAATATCACCCGGATGTAAAAATTGCTATGTTTACCGCCGCGACGCCGAGTACGGTAAAGATTCAAGTATTGTAACAAAGACAAAAGCATTTAATATGCCGCTTTCCGTGCATCGTACGGGAGATCGTAAAGGTGAATACAAATATCCTGCAGGAACCACTTTTATGACCTGTTTTACATCCGACATTTTTCATAAAGCCGCCGATGAATGGCGTCAGGAAACATGGAATATCATGAGAATACGATCAGATTGCTTTTTCTGCATGGTAACAAAGCGGCCGGATCGTATCAAAGAATGTTTGCCTGCGGATTGGGGAGAGGGGTATGAAAATGTCGAGATCTGCTGTACGTGTGAGAATCAAAGCATGGCAAATAAGAGACTGCCGATATTTTTATCTCTGCCTATCAGACACAAATCCATTGTCCACGAGCCAATGTTGGAACAGATAGACATCAGACCGTTTTTGGAGAAATATGGAAATAATATTGAATGTGTGTCGGTCGGAGGGGAATCCGGACCGAACGCACGGCTGTGTGACTTTATGTGGGTTCTTGATACACATATGCAATGCGTTGAATACGGTGTTGATTTTCATTTTCATCAAACAGGCGCGAACTTCAAAAAGGGCAGTAAAGTATACACAATACCAAGAGATCAGCAGCATTTGCAGGCTTCAAAAGCAGGACTTGATACACATGCCGGTATTCTGATAAGCTGCGAAGGCTACTGCAATAATTAAGGAACCACCGAATAAATCTCTGTGAGCAATTGTATTTTACGAAAGTATAAGAAAAATCAAACAGGAAAGAGGGCAGACCTGCTTTAGTCTACCCTCTGAAGTATTATCTCGGTTAATTACAGTAAATCTATATTCATCGCCGTATACGAAACACGTACGTATGGCATAATGGTAGGTTGAGGGACGCAGTGTCCCTTAGGCTGCCTTTTTTTGAGCGATTTTTTCGGCGCCGTTTCTCATTGTACGGGAATATTATGTGTTCTGCATCTGTCGAGCCATTCGTCATACTCGTCAAGCAGCATGCTGTAGAGCTGACGATCGTCGATCTCATTAAGATCATTAACGCAAATGAAGTTGGCGTTGTCGATGTACCTGCCTTCGAATGTATCGAGCTTTTCGAGGAAATCATACTGCGGTTTTCCGATCCCGATAAATTTCCAGAAAATATTATAGTGAGACGCTTCTATGATCGACTTTTTAGAAGCGGTACGGTCGGAGTTTGCGCCGTCTGTGATGAATATCACGAATGTGGGAATATTGGCTCTGTCCTTTTTTCCGTAAAGGTCTACAATATGCTGTATGATGGGCGCATATTCCGTGCCGCCGAAATGATCCTTTTGCGAGAGGATAGCGTCATTAACATAATCGTTTAGGTTATATTCCGTTACAACGGGAAGCTCTTTGAATGTGTTGTCGAACCAATAGAATTCAAGCTCCGAATTGTCGTCAAAGCACATCGCCATAGGGAACATTCGTTCAAGAATGTTCTGTACCGTACCGTCTTTATACATAGTGCGCATGGAACCCGAGTGGTCAAGTACAAAAACAACTCTTGCTGTTGCGGCAGTTATTTTTTTCTTTTTTACCTCGTCAAGAACCATCTCCTTGCGCAGAGATATTTTTCGGTTAAGCTCCGGGTTCGGAACATAATTCGCAGGCTGCTTTTTTACAGAAAACGAGTTATCAAATATACTCAAAATAATTCCTCCTCTATTTATGATTTATGTTATTATATCATTAAAAGAAGAAAAATGCAAGAACATTTTTAGCATAATGACATATCATATAGTGATACCGAAATAATAACGGTATCGTTTGACAGGAGGTGATCTGTATGGACGAAAAAAATGCAATTATGTTTAATTCCGTAACTCATGCCTTGCGTGCCCAGGAGATACTTGCGGGATATTCTATCAGATCGAAACTTGTGAAATCATCGAGATCGAGATCGGAAAAAGGCTGCGGTTACAGTCTGTATATAAACGGAAACCGATCAAAAGCGTTAGAGCTAATCAGATCATCGGGAATACAAACAGCAGGTGAATGATATGATTTACCTTGATAACAGTGCGACAACCTTTCCCAAACCGACTGCCGTGCGTAAAGCTATGAACGATGCGGTCACGCAATACGGCGCAAATCCGGGCAGAAGCGGACACAGTATGTCGATTCGGGCAAGTGAAGAGATATTTCGATGCCGCAGCGAAGCGGCAAGTATGTTCGGCGTTTCAAGTCCGGATAACGTAGTTTTTACTCTTAATTGTACTCATGCCATAAATATTGTGCTGAAAGGGCTTCTTCGCAAGGGCGATCATGTTGTGATTTCCGATATGGAGCATAATGCGGTAGTCAGACCTCTTTATGCATTAAAAGAAAGGGGCATAAGCTATTCGGTCGCAAAGATTTCGGAAGATGATCCCGATGAGACTCTCGCTTCGTTCCGTGATTCTCTCAAAGACAATACAAAGCTTGTTGTATGTACCCATGTGTCGAATGTCTGGGGAATACGTCTGCCTATCGAGAGAATAACGGCATTGTGTCATCAGTATGGGGCAGAGGTGCTTATAGATGCCTCTCAGAGTGCCGGAATGCTGCCTTTGAGTATGGGCGATATCGGAATCGACTACTTGTGTACGTCAGGTCACAAGGGCTTATACTCGCCAATGGGCGTCGGTATGCTGATAACCTCAAAAGGCGGCAGGCTGAACACCTTTATTGAGGGCGGTACGGGGAGTAATTCCGCCATGTTTGAACAGCCCGATATTATGCCCGACAGATTCGAGAGCGGAACTCAGAACCTGCCCGCAATAGTGGGTCTGAGGGCGGGAATAAAATTTGTAACATCAATTACGCCCGAAAAGATCCATGCACACGAGATCATGCTGCTGCAAAATCTGTACGACAGGCTTGCGGAGAATAAGCGTGTTATATTATATACTCCGCGTCCCGATATGCTGCACAGCGGAGGCGTTTTGTCTTTCAACATCAAAGACGCAGACAGCGAAGTCACCGCCGATTATCTTAATACACGTTACGGAATAGCGGTTCGTGCAGGCTTACACTGTGCGCCGCTGGCACATAAACATTTCGGAACAGAAAAGCAGGGGACAGTCAGAGTATCGCCGTCGTATTTCACAAGTATAAGAGATATGGCAGTATTATCTCAGGCGATAAACTCATATAAGTAAAATCATAGGGACGACCGAAAAAGCCGTCCCTATTATGTTAAATTTGTTCCGTATTTGCACTTGTTACATCATGCTTTACTCTGTCTCTGACCTCTGCACGCTTGCCGTTGTTAAAGCGTTCCACAGAGCCTACAAGATAGCCCGTGATACGTCTGATACGCTCAAAGCCCGAGCTTTCGTCAGATTCCGATCTGCCGCACTGGGGGCAGGTGTCGCCGATGATGCCCGTATATCCGCAGCAGGGATCTCTGTCTACGGGGTGATTTATCGAACCGTAGCCTATGCCGCTCTCCTTCATCATTCTGATAACGCTCTCGAATGCGTCAAGATTCTGCAGCGGGTCGCCGTCAAGCTCAATATAAGAAATATGTCCGCCGTTTGTCAGCGCATGGTACGGCGCTTCAAGCTTGATCTTCTCAAACGCATTGATCGGATAATAAACGGGAATATGGAAAGAATTGGTGTAATACTCTCTGTCGGTAACTCCCGGGATAATACCGAAGCGCTTTGCGTCTATCTTTACAAATCTGCCGCTTAATCCTTCTGCCGGAGTAGCGATCACAGAGAAGTTCAGGCCGTACTTTTCACTTGCCTGATCCATTCTCTTTCTCATATATCCTACGATCTCAAGACCTAAATTCTGGGCTTCCTTGCTTTCGCCGTGATGCTTGCCGATAAGTGCTTTAAGACATTCCGCAAGTCCGATAAATCCGAGTGTAAGAGTACCGTGCTTGAGTACGTCCATGATCTTATCGTCTTTTGAAAGCGTTTCGGAATCAAGCCATACGCCCTGCCCCATAAGGAACGGATAGTTGCGCGGTGTTTTATTTGCCTGGATCTCAAATCTTGCAAGAAGCTGATCAATAACAAGATCGATCTTTCTGTCAAGCTGTTCGTAGAAGAAGTCGATATTGCCGTTGCTGAGTATAGCAATTCTCGGCAAATTTATCGATGTAAAGCTCAGGTTGCCTCTGCCGGTAACGATTTCCTTTGATCTGTCATACACATTTGCAAGAACTCTTGTGCGGCAGCCCATGTAAGCACATTCTGTTTCGGGGTGTCCTTCTTTATAGTACGGAAGATTGAACGGTGCGTCTATGAAGCTGAAATTCGGGAAGAGTCTCTTTGCCGATACTCTTATTGCCAGCTTGAACAGATCGTAGTTCGGATCGTCGGGATTGTAGTTTATGCCTTCCTTGACCTTGAAAATATGAATGGGGAAGATAGGCGTCTCGCCGTTTCCGAGACCTGCTTCTGTAGCAAGAAGAACATTCTTGATAACCATTCTTCCCTCGGGAGATGTATCAGTGCCGTAGTTTATCGAACTAAACGGGATCTGTGCGCCTGCACGGCTGTGCATTGTGTTGAGGTTATGCACGAGCGCTTCCATTGCCTGGTAGCATGCACGGTCTGTTTCTTTCTGAGCATGGTTATACGCAAATCTCTGTATTTTTCCCGCAGTCTTATCGCCGTATTTTTCGGTGAGAAGCTCCAGCTCTCTGTCCATATATACCTCGCCGTCGTTGAGAGAAGGAACACAGCCGCTTTCTTTTTCCGCAGTATCGGCAAGTGCGAAGGCTGTATCCTGTGCGTTCTCG
>CADBRK010000018.1 GCA_902797065.1 uncultured Ruminococcus sp. | reverse complement strand
GTGAATTACTATCCCGTTTGCCGCGGCGGACTCTTTCGCTGCTTCCGCTGCGTCGGCGGTTATAGTGTTAATGTTTGATACGGCAATACCGCCCGATGCAACCATTGCAGCAAGCAAAGCACAGCACAGAATTTTCTTCAAAAGCTTTTTCATGTGTTTTCCTCCCCGATGTTTTTCTATATTTAAGTATAACAAAAATCAAACGATATTTTTAATATTACTGTAAATATTATAATTCTAAAGCCATGTTGTATTATTCGTTTATAGAATAATTACGGCATTGAAACCTGATATTTTCGTGAACATACGGTGTGTTTTTAAAAAAGAAAAGGGAAAACCCGATCGGCAGGTTCTCCCTTTGAATTTGATTTATTATACTGTTACTTGAGATATGTGCCGTCCGGACCGATCTTACCCGAAGGTGCGCCTGCAGTCTGGAGTACATAGCATCTCATGTTGCCCTGACCGATAGGATCGGATGTAAGTGTACCGTTAGAAACCGTAACGGGAGTACCTGTTACAACCTCAACGTAGTTACCGTTTTCAACGCCCGTAAATGTAGCCTGACCGGATACTGCAACGAGGCAATAGCTGTCAACACCGTTAGCGGTGTAGCGGCGCTTATAAGACATACCGCCCGAGCAGCCTTCCGTTGAATACTGACCCATCTGGAGTGCGGGAACAGCACGTCTGATCATGTTGAGCTTCTGGAGATGTACTGCCAGCGGCTTTTTAAGAGTTTCTGCAACAGCTCCGCTTGCGGTATAATCACCGAAGTCGGTTGCGGTAACAGTACCCTCAAGATTATCACCGAAGTATGCACGGCCTGTTGTATCAAGCGGAGCATTGGGACCCACATCAATACGTGCACCTTTCATAAACTCGATCTCACTGCCGTAGTAGATACAAGGAATACCGCGGAATGTGAACATAAGGCTCATGTTCTCTGCCCAAGCTGCTTCGCCTGCATTATATCTGTAATCCTGGCAGTCGTCCGGGCTGTAGTCGTGAGAGTCAACATATACAACATTCCATGTAGAGTCGTTATACAATGCGTCGCCGCCAACAGCTGTATTGAACGCATCTCCTGCTCTGTAGAAGTTCCAGTGCATCGGGAAGTCAATAACGCCCGTGCCGTTAGCCTTGCTGTAATCGGGTGTATGATAAGCATTACCGTTAAGGAATGCATTATCGCTTCTCTCATCAAATCCGCTTGACCATGTGCCGTAATGCTCGATAGCATTATCATAGTTTGATTTCCAATCCGTATTGCTCCACGCAGGGGAAGAAGCAGGCTCTGCCCATGTGTAGAAGAATGAAGAGTCGGAAGGACCGCCCTCGTTAGTAACCTCACGGCGGCGTGCGCAAACCTCGCCGAAGATATAGAAGTTCTTATAGTTATTGATAAATTCGGGGAAGTATGCATTGTTGAGCGTCCAGCGGTTGATGTGCTTTTCAGTATCGAAGCGGAAGCAGTCAACACCCATATCCGCATACTGCTTGAAGCAGTCTACGAGGTATTTTGCAACCTCGGGGTTCTCGGTGTTAATATCTACGCAGTCATCCGCCATCTGACCTGTCTGCTCCGTATATGAACCCCATGAAAGACTTCCGTCATGGTGGAAATAGTTATTCGGATCGCCGTCTTCGCTCTTGAAGGTATTTATTCTTGCAGGGTACTGCTCGGCACCTGTCATGTTTGCATAATTTGGGAATTTCTTCAAAAGGTTGGAATCGGGAACCATCGTTACCGAACTGAACGAACCGAGATCTGCGTTGTAATCCTTGTCGAACCAATGCGCAAGATGTCTCTCACCGAAGTTACATGTATGGTTCCAAACAACGTCCTGAATAACCTTAATGTCTTTCTTATGACACTCATCAATAAGATCCTGGAACGTTGCGCCGCTGCTCTCGTAACGGGGATCAACCTGTGAGAAATCTATGGCATGATAGCCGTGATAGTCATAGCTTGACATATTCTCAACAACAGGAGTGATCCAGATAGCGCTGAAGCCCAGAGCCTTTATGTAGTCAAGCTTGTCTATAAGGCCCTTGAAATCACCTCTCCATGCCGGAGCGGTATCGGGGTTGCCTGCTTTTGTGTCGTCCCAGCAGTGTACGTTGTTGGAAGGATCGCCGTCATAGAAGCGAGTCGTGATTACAAAGTAAATGGAATCCTGACGCATGTCGGTACGTTCCCAATCGGAAACAACAATGCCCTTATCGGGGTTCTTCTTATACCATTTGCCGTCTTTGAACCAATACTCGCCCATAGCAGTCTGCGTCATCTCGGCAGACTGTACGCCGTTTACAACAAACAGGAAATTGATCTTGCTGATGTTATCAAAACTCATGGTATACCAGCCGTCACCCTCGTTCGGATCGGCTGTCATAGCTTTGCCCGGATACTCAACTTCAAGGTTGTCGGGCAGAGAGTTCCAGTAATACATTGTCGGCGCACCGCCGTTACTGTCTTTATAGTGGATCGTAATGCCGTTTGACGCTGCGGAAAGCTCTGCGTCTGCTTCTGCCGCACCTGCTGTCAGTGTGTTTGTATCGGCCGCATAAACAGCACCGGTCGCTACAACAGCGGCAAGCAATGCACAGCATACCATCTTTTTGAATAACTTTCTCATAGGTTATTCCTCCTTAATTTATCGCTATAATACGGGAACATACTTAACCAATATATACTATCATTATATGATAGAAAAATATTTTTTTAATTCTATTGCAGAATTAAAAATTGAATAAACAATTTTCCGAACAACTAAATTTCAGCCCGTTTTTTGGTCATTTCACCGAAGATGCCAAATATTAAGCAATATTTTTGTATTTTAAAACAACTGTCACTTGTCTGTCATCAAACCGTCACTTTTGCTTATGCTTCTGAACTTCTGCAGTGACTTTGCATGCAAAAGAAGACGGCAGAAACTTTGACGCAAATGCAGCAAGCTTCATCGAAGTACCGGGGATAATGACGGTTTTCCTTTGGAACATCTGCTGTACTGCATACCTTGCAACGAATTTGCTCGTCATAGGACTGACCGAGAAATTGACTCCGGCGACCTTGTTAAACTCCGTATCGACAGGACCCGGGCAGAGAGCCGAAACCGAGACGTCCGAACCGGACTCTTTAAGTTCGAAAGCTACCGCCTGTGTCAATCGCAGAACATACGCCTTGCTTGCGTAGTAAGCTGCCATATACGGACCGGGGGCAAATGCCGCCGCAGACGCTACATTGAGGATATACCCGCTGTTCCTCTCTTTGAAGTCTTTCAAAAACTGCTTGAACAGCACATGCATAGCCTCGACATTCAGTCGGATCATCTCTACCTCGCGTGTGGTACTCGTCTGTGTAAAATCGCCGCATACTCCGAAACCCGCATTGTTGATAAGAATGTCGATGTTCTCGTTCTTGGTCAATTCATACAGAACCTGCGCGCCCTGAGCCGTACCGATGTCCATAGGTATGATACGCGGCGTGCCGTTAAGACAATCTGCCAAGGCTCTGAGTCTGTCCTCACGTCTTGCGACAAGTATCAGCTCACAGCCGCATGAATCGAACAATTTCGCCATATCTCTTCCTATACCCGAGCTTGCACCCGTGATAAGAACCTTTTTTGCCATGATCACTATCCCTCCGATAATTCAAAAATAGCTAAATTAAGTGTATCACAATTAATGATTTTGTTCAACCGTACAATGTGTCTTTTTTTGTAAACTATGTTTACAATATTTTCATTATAATGTCTTGATTAAAAAACAAAATAGTGCTAAACTAATACACGGAAAGTAAGACTAAGCTTACTGCAACAATATAAAGATAAGGAAGTATGAAAAATGACAAAGGTAGATATTTTTTCGGGCTTTTTGGGCGCAGGAAAGACAACTCTGATAAAAAAGCTTATAAGCGAAGCATATAAAGGCGAACAGCTTGTTCTTATCGAGAACGAGTTCGGCGACATCGGCATTGACGGCGGTTTCCTCAAAGATGCGGGGATCGAGATCACAGAGATGAATTCCGGCTGTATCTGCTGCAGCCTTGTCGGCGATTTCGGCGAAGCACTCAAAAAAGTGCTTGAACAGTACTCTCCCGACAGAATAATCATCGAGCCGTCGGGCGTGGGAAAGCTCAGCGATGTTATTAAAGCCGTAGAAAATGTAAACTCCGACGAGCTTGTTCTCAACAGCTTTACAACCGTTGCCGACGCAAACAAATGCAAGATGTACATGAAGAATTTCGGTGAATTTTTCAACAATCAGATAGAACACGCAAACGCTGTCGTACTCAGCCACACAAAGGGTATATCCGACGAAAAGCTTGACAAATGCGTAAAGCTTATCAGAGAGCACAACAAGGACGCACAGCTTATCACAACCGATTGGGACAGTCTCAACGGCAAGCAGATCGTAGCGTCGATCGAGAATAAAGAGACTCTTGAAGATGCACTCAGAAAGCTCCGGGAAGAAGCCGAGGTATGCCCCGTATGCGGACATCATCACGACCATGAACATGAGCATGAGCATGAACACCATCACGACCATGACGAGCACGAGCATGAACATCATCACCACGACCACGACGAGCATGATCATGAACACGAGCATCATCACGACGAGCATGAGCATCATCACGATCACGACCACGACGGTCACGAGTGCTGCTGCCACGACCACGATCATCACGACCACGACCATCACCATCATCATGCAGATGATGTATTCACAAGCTGGGGTACCGAGACAACAAAGAAATTCACACCGGAAGATATTACAAACGCACTTAACGCACTTTCGAACGAATCAAAGTACGGTACTATTCTTCGCGCAAAGGGTATTGTTGAGGGTAAGGACGGCAAGTGGATACACTTCGACTATGTACCGGGCGAACCCGATGTAAGATTCGGCAGCGCAGGCACGATAGGCAGACTCTGCGTGATCGGCTCAAAGATCTCGGAAAGCGCTGTTTCGGAGCTTTTCGGCGCATAAGCTTTATTAAATAACGGAGGTAACAGATGGAAATACCCGTATATTTATTTGTGGGATTTTTGGAGAGCGGAAAAACAAAGTTCATTCAGGAAACGCTTGAGGACAAAAGATTCCACAAAAAAGAACGAACGCTTGTACTTATGTGCGAGGAGGGCGAAGAGGAATACGATCCCTCGAAGATCCCCTGTGACGATGTATTTTTCAAAACCATCGAGGACGAGGACGATCTCACCGAAGAAACGCTCACATCCTTTGCAAAAGAAACAAAATGTACAAGAATACTTGTTGAATACAACGGTATGTGGCAGCTGCAGAAGCTGTATGACGCAATGCCGGAAGAATGGCTGATATATCAGCAGATGACATTTTTTGACGCAAAGACATTTACCGTATACAACCAGAACATGAGAAGCCTTGTTGTAGATAAGGTCAAGGATACCGAAATGGTAGTATTCAACAGGCTGCCGAAGGGCGAAGATCAGATGCCGCTGCACACGATCATCAGGGCGATCAGCCGCAGATGTGACATCGCATACGAATATGCGGACGGCAAGGTAGTATATGATGATATTATCGATCCTCTCCCATTTGACGTAGACGCTCCCGTGATCGAAGTCAAGGACAACGATTACGGCTTATGGTACAGAGACTGCGTCGAGGATATGATGAAGTACAACAAAAAGACTATCAGATTCAAAGGGCAGGTCGCACGCAACACAAGCTTTGATAAAAAGACCTTTGCGATAGGCAGGCATGTAATGACATGCTGCGTTGAAGATATACAGTACTGCGCTTTGGTATGCAAGTACGAAAAGGCTTCTTCTCTTAAACAGGGTGAATGGGTCGAGATAGAAGCAAAGATCGCCATAGAATTCAGCACTGTTTACGGCAAGAGAGGCCCCGTACTTAAAGTGACCTCTGTAACTCCTGCGGAAGAACCCGAACAGAGAGTTGTGACATTTTAAAAAGAGAAGGTAGCGAGGATCGGATTCTTTGCTGCCTTTTGGTTTGCTGTTATTTATTCTTCATTATTGACATTCATCTCCCCAGCGCATATAATATATAATGAAATAAACAGACTATTCAGAGGTGATTATATGTCATGCACCGGCACAGCCTACACGCAGCACGAAACGGATAACCTTGTCGATATGCTCATGGAAAGCTACGATAAACACAGCCTGACAAGCCGTATTGATAAATGCAATATTGTAAACAGAGACATTCTGATCGAGATACTGAACGAACTGAGAATGATCCTGTTCCCGGGATTTTTCGATAAGCAAAGAGTACGCAAAGAATATGCAAGATACTTAGTCGGCGAGCGTCTCGAATTTATTCAGTATAATCTGAAAAAGCAGATCGCAAAGGCTCTCGACAATATAGAAACAGACGAAGAAAAATGCCCCGGTGAAATCATCGAGCAGGCGGACGAAATAACATACAAGTTCCTGCAGTCTCTCCCGAAGATCAGGGAATATCTGAGCACCGACGTTGAAGCCGCTTACAACGGTGACCCCGCAGCGTTCAGCACAGACGAGATCATTTTCTGCTACCCCGGAATGTTTGCGATTACAACATACAGAATAGCCCACGAGCTTTATCTGCTCGGCGTGCCGCTTATTCCGAGAATTATCAGCGAACATGCGCACAATGTTACAGGAATAGATATTCACCCCGGTGCATCAATCGGGAAGTACTTCTTCATAGACCACGGTACGGGCGTTGTTATCGGCGAAACTACTGTTATCGGCAACAACGTCAAGATATATCAGGGCGTTACCCTCGGCGCACTTTCCACAAGGAAAGGTCAGCAGCTCAAAGGCGTTAAGCGTCACCCCACGCTCGGCGACAATGTTACCATCTACTCGGGAACGTCCGTCCTCGGCGGCGAAACTGTCATCGGCGACGGTACTACTATCGGCGGCAACGCTTTTGTTGTGTCGAGCGTATCACAGGGTATGAAAGTAAGTGTAAGGAATCCCGAGCTTGAATTTCAGAGATCGGGCGCAGTCGATCTGCCTAACGGAGAATATTGGGATTGGATAATATGAATATACAGGGAATTATTTTTGACGCCGACGGTACTTT
>CADBRK010000017.1 GCA_902797065.1 uncultured Ruminococcus sp. | reverse complement strand
AGCGCAAGCCGTCAAAGGCGAAGCCTTTGGTCGAATCCCTTTTGGCACGCTTAAGGAAGTTTGATTTATAAGTTCAAGCTTCCTTTTTATTTATGTAAGATTAACGGGATTCGAACCCGAGAGGGTCGCTGCGTTAAATCATTCAAGGAGGTTATTTTTATGACAACTATTGCAACACATTCCGACGATAGCTACAACTTTGAAACTATCAGCGAGTTTATCTTTTCACTTAAATGCGGAGGCGAGATCGAATTCATCTGGAACGGCAAGGCATATTCCATTACACGCGAATATAGTAAGTTTAATATATCGGAAGGGTATTATATCAAAGACGGTAAAAATCTGAATGCCGAAAGTCACGAAGAAGTAAAAGATATTTACGGCTTTACAGCCGATACGCCGGAGGAGCTGTTAAACTATTGTATCGAAGGCGAAAAGCTTAGAAATATCATCACAAAAGCTTATATTAAAGCAAGAACCCTCTGACCCCATTTCATGGGCTTTAAGCAAAAGAGAATTCGTTGAACCGGATTCTCTTTTTTATATTAGTATTCTCTTTTTTTCATTAACGAATAGATAAAAAACACACCTATTCAATTTGAATGTTTTGCCGAGTTGTAAAATTACATCGTTTCCAGATCGAGCCACTGTTCTTCGCTGTTTTGACAATTTCCACACTTCAAAGAGATCTGTATCCATTCAAATCCGTTGACCCAATCATCTATAGAAAAAGAATCATCATTTGATATACACTCATCATAGAAATCTTGTTTGCCCTGAGAATAGATAGTGGTTATTACAGTATAATGTGATGAATTGCATTCGTAACATATTACCTTATTATATGGCATATTCCGATCAATAGAATCCATTTTACATACAAAACCATTCCAACCGTCTTTTACGGCATCAAACAGCATTATTTCTTTGCCGCACTCACAGCAATGCAAATTAACAAGTTCTTTGTCGTTGCTTTCGTAAACTTCAAATAATTCATGTCCGCACTCACATTTTATTATTCCTGTAACACGAAATTCGTTATTATCCTCGCCTATCGGAAACAAGTTTTTAACCAGACGGGAAGGAATCGGTAATTCAGACATTCCACATTCTCCTTTATTTCATACAAGATATTTCTCTATTTCAGCTTTTAATGGTTCAAGATCATCACTGATCGTATCCCATACTATACGCATATCAACACCGGAATAGCCATGAACTATCCTGTTGCGCATACCGTAAAGCTGCTTCCAAGGAATGGCGGTCATGCTTGCTTTGACTTCATCCGACAAAGCTGTTTTTGCAAGCTCTCCGATCTGCATAAGATTAAATACACAAGCTTCAACAAGCATCGAATCGCCTTCAAAAGCTTCCAGAGAAGAACAATCCCGACAATAATTCAGCACCGAAGAAATATGCCTGCTGATTTTTTCGAGCACACGTCTGTCTTTAGCTTCCATAAATCATCACCCCTGTTGTAATTATCTCCCGTTCAACCTCCGAATCGGGAATGATCTGACTGACGTCGAGTATATCGGCATCTTTGTCAAGAGCAGTAACAATATCCTCTACCAAACCAAAAAAAGCCATTCCCTTCATTCCGCTGTCAACAAGAATGTCAACATCACTGTTCTGTACAGCGTTCCCCTTGGCATAAGACCCAAAAAGTACAGCTTTTTTTACGTTGTATGCGTCAAAAACAGGCGTAAGCAATGATTTTATTTTAGAAATAGAATACACCGCATCAGACATATATAACACCTCCCGCAACAGTGCTTTTTCTTTATTATAATTTATCCAACGTTGATTTTCAATATATTTCAGAATTTTCTCTTTGTTCTTTTCCCCGTTAAGCAAACAGTGTGTACATCTCTGCGATATACACACTGTTTTTGTATTTTGTACTACTATTTTTATATTTCACCCGTATCTATATCGGAAGATACTTCCTCGGTCACAGGCTCTTTCGGTTCGTCCTTTGGCTCGGACGAAACATCTTCGCTTCTTGAAGAAGTGTTCGAGGAATATTTCTTATCGGTATCGGAGCTTTTTGCTTTATCGGTCGAGGTGCTCGGCTCGGTCTGCTTTTTCTCGAGTGCTATCTCATATGTTTCGGTGATCTCATATTTTTCTGTCTCAAAGTTGAAAACATATGTCTGATAAAGCTGATCGTCGATCTTTATCTCAACCTCAACAGCGGTATTTATATTCAGCTCGTTAAGCTCAAACTTGTATTTATAGCCGCTTCTTGTCAGATCCTCCTTGCTGAACGATGACGAAAACTTTGCTGTTCCGTCTTCGATCACGTCTACTGTGATCGGCGCATAATCCTGGAAACTGCTCAGATCGACTTCGGCGTCGATAGCGACATAGTACGGCGCACCCTTGCTGATAACGAGTGATACCTCCGTGCCCTTTTCTACCTTATTGCCGCTGTCAATACTCTGCTTCATTACGGTGCCGATCTCATATACTTCACTGTAATCGGAGGTCGTTTCACCCAGTTTAAGCCCGACTTTCTCCAGCGCAGCGCCGGCTTCGCTTACGGTCATGCCTAACAGTTTGGGAACTTCGGATGTGTTCTCGGCTATATATACTTTGACCTTGCTTTTGCCCTTGACCTTAGTTCCGCTTGCAGGGTCGGTGCGAATGACCGTACCCTCGGGAACATTATCGTTAAGCTCTCTGATTATCTCCGCCTCGAACGTCCATTTTTTGAGTGTGGCTATTGCGACGCTCTCGTCAAGCTTTGACACAACGGGAACCATTATCTCGGCGTCCTCGGAGTTTACCGTAAGGGTAATGCTCGAATCACGCTTAACGTGTCGTGTCGTCGGCTCGGGGTACTGGTTTATAACAACATCGAGAGGGTCCGTCGGGTCATAGCTGTAAACCACCTCAAAGTCAAAATCATATTCGGCGTTGCCGAGTACATCACTGATATTCTGCCCGACAAGATTTGGTATATCGGTATTGTCTCTCCTGTAGAGATACCCCGCCGTGACGAGAATGCCGAGTATCAGCACCGTCAGCAGCAGCACGATCGCCGGAGCTGCGGAACGCTTTTTCTTCGGTTCGGGCTGCAATTCTTCGGTTTGAATTTTCACCGGCATCTGCAGCGATCTGTCAATAGTAATTACCTTCGGTTCATAGTCTGTGCGGCTCTGCTTCGGGGGTGCGACATCATAAGGAGTACCGCCGACGTATGATTTCCACTGCTGCTTCGGAACATCCTGCGTGACCTCTTTATCAGGACGCTTATGCTTTTTCCTGGCTGCGTCTCTTCCGAAATCCTTCAGAGTCATGATCCTGTCAAGCAGCTCCTGCGCTGTCTGTATACGGTCTTCGGGACGCACGGCAAGCGCATCTCTGAGAATAAAATCAAGCTCCGCGGGCAGCCCCTCCCTCATCTCCGAGATCGGCGCAAGCGTATCGTCAAGCAGCCTTGAATTTGCGTACTCGGGTGTTACGCCCGTAAGCATATAATACATGGTGGCAGCTGCGGCATACACGTCAGTCCATGTGCCCTGCTTTAACTTATTGTCATACTGTTCTATCGGCGCATAGCCCTGCTTGAGCACGATAGAAACACTCTTTGACATCGACAGAGAATTCTGCCTTGCTGCGCCGAAGTCTATAAGCACGATCTTTCCTTCCTCGGTACGGATGATATTCTGCGGGGACACATCTCTGTGGATTATCCCTGCCTTGTGTATCTTGATAAGGCTCCTGAGAACGGGAACGATAATGTTCATCGTCTTGCCGAACCCGAGACGACGGTTCTCTTCGACTATCTGCGAAACCGTTTCTCCGCTGAGGTACTCCATCACTATGTACGCGGTACCGTTATCCGCAAAAACGTCGAATACATTTACAACGCCTTCGACGGAACCGAGGTTTGCAAGTCTCTGAGCCTCCTCCTGAAAGCTTTTGAGTCCGTTCTCGTAGCGGTCGGCTCTTTCTCCGCTGAGCGGCGTAACTGTCTTTTCGCCTTTTTGTCTCGTTACGCACTCATTCGGGAAGAACTCCTTCACGGCTACCTTCCGCTTCAAAGCTTTGTCGTAGCCTATATATGTAATTCCGAATCCGCCGTCTCCGAGTACCCTGCCCAATATATACCGTTTTTTCAATACCGTCCCGGCAGGCAGGCAGTTGCTGTCGTTCTCAACATTCACGACGTCATTTCCGCAAAAAGGACAGATAACGTCCAGATCTTCATCATATTTTTCCATGCAGTACAAACATCTCACGCTGCGGCCAACCTCCCACTGTCAAATTTCTTCTCTTTTCTTGTTCATTCCAAAAAATATTACAAAAAGGTAATTTTATTATATCACATATGAATGAAAGATACAATAGGAAATTTACATATAAAACACTTTTTCGGGCGCAGAGATTTATACGCAAAAAAACAAGTCGGGATAAACCCGACTTGTGATTCCAATTTATAACTTTAACAGTTATTTGCAATTACTTTGAAACGAGATCTGTAATGGCAGTACCAGTTGTGAGAGTAAGATCAGCATCACCATAATCACCGCCGGAGGGAACAGCAGACTCATTCGTCCAACCAATGCAGTAAGTAGTACCGCCAATTTGACGATTATCAAGAACAGAATCAGGAAGATTGTTCTCAGCCAACACATTACCAACTGTTGCATCAGCTGCAACTGCACCGCTGTACTTTGTATTTGTGTTGTCTACAAGGTAGTTGTTGCATGCTTCTTTGAGCATCATGTCAACTGTCTTAGCGTCTGACTCAAGAGTAGAGAGCTTAGCGGAGTTGATTGTTGTTGTGATTACCGGGATTGCGATTGCTGCCAAGATTGCAAGGATTGCAATAACGATTACGAGCTCAACGAGTGTAAAACCTTTCTTGGACTTCTTT
>CADBRK010000016.1 GCA_902797065.1 uncultured Ruminococcus sp. | reverse complement strand
TTCGGAGCGAAGAATTATTCGGCAGATGACGCGCCCTGCGTATCGTATCATCTTCTTAGCATAAACAGTACCGAATCAAAGAACAAGGATCAGGAGGAGGCTAAATATATCGCCTCGCTCATAACCGAGATGATGCATACGCAGACAGTTACCGATAAGAAATGCCTGAGAAGCCCGACATACGGAGATTTCTGCATACTTATGCGGTCTGTTAAAAATCATGCGGACGCATATGTAGATGAACTGAGAGCATGCGGAATACCTGCAGTTTGTGAGACGGACGAGAGCTTTTTCGACAGACGCGAGATCAAGATCATACTGTCGCTGCTGCGTGTAATAGATAACCCCGTTCAGGATATACCGCTTGCGAGTGTGCTGTTAAGCCCGATTTACGGATTTTCCGAGGAGGAGCTTGCAGAGATGAGAGTCGCTCATCCTTATGGTACGTTGTATACGGTTCTGCTCGATGCGTCTAATGATAACAACAAAAAGGTGAGCGAAAAGGTTAAAGAAAAGGCAAAAGACTTCCTCGCAAAGCTGAGCAAACTCCGCAAAGCTGCCGCAAGTCTGCCGACGGACGTTCTGCTTGACCGTATCTATACCGAGACGTCATTACCGGAGATCGTCTCCGCCGAGGAGGAGGGCGAGTATAAGCGCAAAAACCTCAGACTTCTCCTGACATATGCCAAGGATTACGAGAATGCAGGCTATAAAGGTGCAGGAGGTTTTGTGCGTTTTATTAACAAGCTCGAAGAGAATAACTCCGACCTGAAATGCGCTTCAAACGGAGATGCTGCCGAGAATGCCGTTAAAATAATGACCATACATAAATCGAAGGGACTTGAATTCCCGATCTGTATTATTGCAGGTCTGACGAGAGAATTAAATACCGATACTTCAAACGAAGTACTTCTTCATAATGAACTCGGACTCGGCGTAAAGCGTACCGACAAAAATAAGATGTGCAAATACACTACCATGCCGAGAGAGGCAGTATCTATGGAGATAAAGCGCAGCGAGCTGAGCGAGGAGCTTCGTGTGCTGTATGTCGCTCTGACACGTGCAAAAGAAAAGCTTGTGCTTGTTTCAGGAATAAAGTCCAAGTCGAAAGCCAAGGGTGATATAGAAAGTTACTTTGAGGGTATCATAGGCAAGCTTTCTTACGATGATAACGCAATAAGCCGTTACAGCGTCAGCGAGGTTAAGACTCTGGGCGAGTGGATCGCACAGTGTGCGCTTATCCACCCTGCGCATCATGAGCTGCGGGCAGAATTCGGCTATACGGGAAGCTTTGCTCTCGGCAGCGAGAAGCCGTGGGATATAGTTATGATCAACGATCTTAAGGAGTATTATTCCGGGCTTTCTGCCGATACTCCCGCAGATAAAAAAGAGGACAGTGACGAAATCACTCTTTCGGACGAAGAATTCATGCTTGAGAAGCAGCGTTATGCCGATATGCTCAAAGATAGACTCTCGGCTGTTTATCAGCATGAACAGCTTTCAAAAATACCGATGAAGGTTTCCGCTTCCGCACTTGCTCATAAAGCCGTTGAAAAGCGTTATGCCGCTCTGAGCAAGCCTGCGTTTATGAATACCGAGAAACTCACGGGCGCAGCGAGAGGTACGGCGGTACACGCCTTTGTTCAGTACTGCAATATACTTAAAGCAAGGGAGAGTGTTCAAAGCGAGATCGACCGCCTTGTAGAGAGAGGATTCCTTACAAAGCTGCAGGGAGAAAGCGTAGACACGGAAAAAGCCGAGAGATTTGTTAATTCTTCACTTGCTCAGAGAATGCTTGATTCACCCATGCTTGAGCGAGAATACCGCTTTACGGTGGAGATCCCTGCGTCAAGTGTTGACAGTGCGATCGAAGCGCCTTACAGAGAAGAACGTGTGATACTTCAGGGCGCGATAGATTGTATGTTTGAAGAAAACGGCAGAATGATAATTGTCGATTATAAGACCGACAAAGTCAATGATCCCGAAAAGCTTGCGGAGATGTATAAAGAGCAGCTGAGACTCTACAAATCGGCTGTCGAGCAGATCACGGGAAAGCCCGTTGAAGAGTGCGTGCTGTACTCTTTTGAAATGTCCTGCGAGGTCAGAGTTTAAGACGATGAGAGTAAAATCTGCGAGGGTTTTACTCTCCGTTTTTATGCAATACTTGACAATTTTTGAAGTTATTAAAAATACTATGGAAATTGTCGGAGAATTGTATTATAATAAAAAAGCGGCGGTCTGCCGATCTCCGCTATTACTTAAATTATAAAGGAGCTTAGCTATGATGAACATATGGCATGACATTGAGTCGGAAAGAATTTCTCCCGAAGATTTTGTTGCAGTAATCGAAATCTCTAAAGGCAGCAAGGTAAAGTATGAGCTTGACAAAAAAACAGGTATGCTCATACTCGACAGAATACTCTATACGTCAACTCACTACCCCGCAAATTACGGCTTTATTCCGCGTACATATGCAGACGATAAAGACCCGCTTGACGTGCTTGTTCTTTGCTCGGAGCAGATAGTTCCTCTTACGCTTGTTCGCTGCTACCCGATAGGCATTATCAAGATGATCGACAACGGCAGAAGCGACGAGAAGGTAATTGCTATTCCCTTCAATGACCCTACATACAACGAGTATACCGACATATCACAGCTTCCGTCTCATATATTTGACGAGATGTGCCACTTCTTCACGGTGTATAAGACTCTCGAAAAGAAAGAAACAGCCGTTGACGAGGTCCTCAACAGAGATAAGGCTATACAGATCATAGCGTCTACGATAGATTCATACAGGAAAGGCTTCTGCGGTGAAATAAAATGAGTTTTGAATCGAAACGCTGCAGGAACATAAGAAGGATCCTGATATTCCTGTTTATTATATGTGCTTATATGCTCTCCACAACATTTGCGGTAGATATTATGGAAGTAAACGGTGCGGAACAGATCGTTTCCATGACGGCGCTCAACTTGGCTTTCGGTTCTATGGGCAGCGAGATCCCCGCAAGGCAGAACACGGTTATCGGTCTGCTTTATCTGGCACTACCGGTCATCGGATTTTTCTTCATGTTTTTTGACAAGAAAACAAATATCAAAAACTTTGTTGGAATCGGCTGCGGTATGATAGGCATGACCTCGATCTTTATGTTTATCGGGTTCAATATGGGCATAGGCGCGTTAGTCAGCATTCTCTGTTATATTCTGATAGACATTCTTTCAATCATGGCGATGTTTATGCATTTGCAGGACAACAAAAAAGAGATCAAGCCCAAAACACTGAAACCCCACGAGAATTGATACAACTACGCTGCAAGCGATATTTCGTGTGCTGTCGTGAAAGATTGTGCGTAAAAAAATAATTTATTGTAACCTTTTTCGTATTGACAAAAGATTGCATATAATGTATAATTGAATGCGGTATTTCAAGTCAATGGAGTTTTTGTGTGATTATTGAGGTGCGTTTATGCTGTTGGATTTAAGGAAAGTATTCTTGACCGAAGATGAGGTACTTG
>CADBRK010000015.1 GCA_902797065.1 uncultured Ruminococcus sp. | reverse complement strand
GCAGCGATTAAAGACATACATACCACTAATCTAAGTGCTTTCTTGTTTTTTAATACCATTGGGTATTCACCGTCTTTCCGGAAGTCATACTTCCTTGATTTTGTATTTCTACGGTTATATTGTACCACATTATTGGTAAATAAGTAAATTGGTGAACTGCACAAAATCGCCTTTTCAGAGTCCCCCTACCAAAACGCTTTACCAACATAAAGCGCAATAAAATCGGCTTATAATGCGGTTTTCGGGGATCATCATTCCTTATCGGAACAATAATCCCCGCGCATATCCATTTAATTATTACATTTTCTTAAAAACAATAACAAAGTTTTTCCATTGTTTTTTAACACTTTCTTAATAAATGTGAATCGGTTTCACGTTTATCATATGTTCAAAGCAATCATGCAGGTAATAATGCACAAAGAAATTCCATTCATTTTATACACCTATAATTTATTATACAATTTGATTTGAACACAAATGTCGTTTTTTGTATAATTTTACACTCAAAGAAATTCGTTTCTATTTTTATTTAACGGCCGCTGTAACTATTTTCGGAAAATACAGCTTTTTGCCGTAATTTTTTCAATTTTCTTTTTATTCCGGCTTTGCTCCGGCTTCGACGGATACATAATCCCCGGCATTGACGTTCAGGTCAGGCTCGACCTTTGAGTCTTTCAGCATTACCTTGAGAAGAACAGGGCATAGCACGGAAGTGGTTATTATAAGTAAGATCGTCGCAAACAGAGGATCTATGCCCTGCAGATGACCTTGTTTGTCAAACAGAATCATCCACGCCGCCGTGGAGTACACCGCAAGCGCAACCTCGCCTCTTGCGATCATTCCGCAGCCGATAGAAACCGAGTCATTCATATTAAACTTAACCAGTTTTGCAACTGTTCCGCAGCCGATTATCTTCGCCATTATACCTGCAAATACAAAAGCAAGAGCGAACCACAGATCCGAGGGCTTAAAATTGCTGAAATCTGCGCTGATGCCAATAAATGCAAAGAATATGGGTGAGAATATCATATAGCCGTTTACGAGTATTTTTTTGTCAACAAATTTTGTGTCGCTGAGTCCGCTGAGCATAACGCCTGCCATATACGCTCCGGTGATGGCAGCTATGCCGAAAAATTCCTCTGCGCAGTATGCGTACAGAAACGCAACCGAGAGCGCAAAAATACTTGTGCGTCTTTTATGCGGGTACTTTTTTGAGATCCATTTGAATATGATCCTCAGCACGATTCCCAGACCGATCGAGAACACAAAGAACGCAGCTGCTTTTAACAATGTTACAACGGGATTGCTTCCGCCTCCGAGAGACGTAATAATACTGAGCGCAATAATGCCGATAACATCATCTATGATCGCTGCGCTGAGAATAGTTGTACCAAGCTTTGTATTCAGCTTACCGAGTTCGCGAAGAGTTTCTACCGTTATGCCTACGCTTGTTGCAGTCAATATCGCACCGACAAACAAAGCGTTCATCAATTTGCCGTTATCGGAGAAAGTCGCAGGAATACCTCCCATGAAGAGCGCGGCGATCAATGTACCTGCACCCAACGGCAGAATTACACCGGCAAGAGCGATCATGCTTGAGGCAAATCCGCTTGTCTTTAGATCTTTGAGATCTGTCTCCAATCCGCTTGAAAAAAGTATGAGAATAACTCCGATCTGTGAGAATGTTTTAAGAACATCCATTTCGATCTCTGTGGGATTGATCAATCCGTTGAATCCTATAGGCAGCCGAGAAAATATCGCAGGCCCTATCAGCAGTCCGGCAATTACCATACCGGCAACCTGCGGCAATCCCAACTTTCGGGTAAGCATACCAAAAGCCTTTGTCGAAAACAAAATGACCGCAAGATAAAACACTATCTTCAATACATCGAACTCCATAAGAAACTCCTCTTTTCAAAAGTATAACAAACATCGATGTCGCTCGCTCCAATCAAGCGAGATTGTTGGAGCTTAGCTCCTCGTTTAATGATAAAATCATTTCACATTGACCGAAAACACTTTTCGGCAGCTATAACAAACGTCGATGTCCCCCGCCTCTATAGGCGGCGGGTTCCATACGTCCGTCGGTGGTGGGTTTAAATCCCCCACCGACGCCCGCAGGAGCTAAAGCTCCACGACGTTTGTTGACGTCGTCGCTC
>CADBRK010000014.1 GCA_902797065.1 uncultured Ruminococcus sp. | reverse complement strand
TTACAACAACGCACAGCAGACACAGCCGGTATACAACAACGCACAGCAGGTACAGCCTGTTTACAACAACGCACAGCAGACACAGCCCGTATTGAATGAAGTAAAGCCGCAGCAAGGCGTAAATACCGTTCAACAAGGGTATAATTATAACGGCGCACAGGTTCAGCAGGGCTATACTCAGGTTCAGCAGAAAAAGCAGCTGAGTACCGGAGCTATTGTTGCTATTGTCATCTGTTCCGTTCTCGCCGGATTGCTGCTGTTGATAGGTCCTATTGTCGCAGCGGTTGTAATACCTGTTGTCACGACGACTACAAATTCTTCAAAGCTTTCTGTTCTGGAATCAGATACGGCGACGATGAATATGCTCTACAAAGAAGCCGTGAATAATTATAAGGCAAAAATTGACTACGTAACGTATAACGGAAAGAAAGTTGATGAGGCAACTATCGGAGATGTTCTTGACGAGAATAATATAGATTACAACAGCAAATTCTTTGAAAGAACTATCGGTGGAGTTACCTACTATATGGTTCTGACCGATTCAAACAGGATCGAAGTCGGGAGTGATTCGAGTTACGGAGAAACCGGTAAGAAAATATCACCAAGCATGAAGATATCCGATCTTGCCGAAATGTATGACTGACGGTATGTTTTTTTTCATACCGTGACGCGCATACCCGCATCACAATAAAATAAATTCAGAAAACAAACAGACCGCTCGCAGTGAACGGTCTGTTTTGTAATGGGTGTTGTTTAATTATCAAGCGGTCTGCAGATCATACAGCGTCATTGAATCGGTGATGACATTAGTCGGACTGTTTGATATCTTCAGTTTGTGATTTGACCATGTCATGTAATACATTACGCCGCCGATCTTTTGCGAGTACTCGATGTCATTAAGGTCGTTTGCCTTCATGATGTCTTCGACTTTTGTGGATAACGATGCAGGTGCATTGTTGTATTTTGTGTGCTTGTCGCCTGCTTCGTACTGCATAAGTGCGTCCGAAAGCATCATCTCGACAGTTTTGGAATCGCTCTCAAAAACGCTGAGTTTTGATGATCTCATTACCGAACTTATCACGGGAACTGCAATTCCTGCAAGGATTGCGATAACGGCAATAACGATAATCAACTCGATCATTGTAAAACCTTTTTTGCTTTTGGTCAATGCTTTTTTCATAGAGATCAACCTCCGTTCATACGCAACAAATATTTGTGCTGAATATACTCTGATATACCTATACCTTTCCCATTGAATACATTATATCAAAGCCTTGACTGCAAATCAATATGTACACGGTAAAGTTCAGCAAACTTTCGGGAAGCATATAAAATTTACTAAAAAACAAATTGCAGTATTATAACAACTTGTCAAATAATAATAAAATAACTCTGCTTTTTAGTTTTGTTATTCTAAGCATTTTGAGAATGGGAAAAACACTCTCCATCGAATCAAAACATAAAGAAAATGATCGGGAAACAGTGAAAAAAGTTCTGCCCGGGCAATAAAGAAATATTGCACAGAATTTTGAGTATAATTTGTACAATTATTTGCATTGAAAATAGTACCCTACCTATTGTATAATTATAACGTATCATAGCGTGGTTAATTCGAAATAATAATTCGATGAAGCCATTAAACTTGGTCGGAATTTTTTAAATTAGGGTGGTGCAGTCACAAAATGAAATACGTAATTGTACAGGTATCAAAGTATTATGTTTCCATTACTCCCGCTGAATCGGGCAAGCCTTTTGTCAGCAGCGGCAGCGATCGTAATGCAAAAAAGCCTGATAACGAGGTAACATTCAAAGAGCCTCTCGTTGTATTCCTTCCGGAGAACCTAAAGGGTCAGGCATGGAATTTCCCGAGAGATTTTGCTAATGTTGTAAAAATGGCGATGCGCAATGCGAAGATCGACATTAAAGATGTTATTCTCTGTGCAGAAGGTGATCAGGTAATAAGCCAGGAGTATCAGCATACGCCTGCAAAGGATAAGTTCCTCAAAATATTCGCACAGAACGAAGCAAAGGCGCTCATCAACGACGATATAAGCAATTACTCCCTGATAAACTGCGAGTACGGCTCTGGTTATCAGAAGGCAGAAGAAACGGCTCAGCTGAGCGCAAACGTGTATATCATGCCCAAGGCTTATGTCGAAGAACTCAAGTCCGCATTCAGAGAGCAGTCGCTTAATCTTTGGAAGCTTATCCCTCCGACCGTAAGTATGATAAAGATGGCGCAGACGGGCATTTACAGTCATGATACATCTGTAGCTCTTATAAGTCTGGACTATTGTACCGCAAGGCTGCTTGTAATGCAGAACGGTACGCCTGTTTATGTTCATTCGTTTGATCTTCCTCTGGGCGATATTGTCAATACATTTGCAAACGACCAGAACTGCTCGCTCGAAGAAGCTTTCGAGGTTATAAGAAAGTACGGCGTAGGTATTTCCGAGAAGTGCAACTCTACTCAGGCAGGCCGTGAGATGCGCCAGATGTTTGATAATATCTCGAACGAGATCATCAGAAACCTGAGAATGGTTCTCCTCAGCTGCCGTATCGAGCTTGACAGGATCTATGTCAGCGACTTTGCCGCATATATCCCCGGTGTGCTCAAGCACGTCAGAACTATCAACATCGCAGCAGATGAGATCAATCTTATCTCCGATTCGTTTACGTCTCTCACAAACGTTCCGCTTATCACAAAGGAAGCCGACGAGGCAGGATACAAAACGGCTTGCTTCTATACATATTCTTACCTTGTAAACAGCGGTCCTCAGAGCGAGAACAACCTTGCTATAATTACAGGCGGCCAGAAAGTTGATCTTGGTTCCGTAAATACGGGTCTTATCAACATGGTTGCTGTAGGTATAGTTGTTGTAGCTATAGGTCTTATGGCATTCGTCGGACTTAAATCATGGAGTCTTGACGTGCGTGCGCAGAACGACAAGGATAAGCTTGCTTCCGACAGATATGTACATATCAAAGAGCTGCTTAAAGAGCAAGAGGATCTTCAGTACAACATCGACCATGTTGAGGAAGACAGAAAGGCGCTGCCTTCTCCGAATGCTTATGTATGCGATACAATGACTCAGGTTTACGAGCAGCTGACCGAGAAAGTGGAGTTTGTAAGCAGGTATACAGTTGACAGCGATAAGAACCAGATAAAGACTGACTTCAAGG
>CADBRK010000013.1 GCA_902797065.1 uncultured Ruminococcus sp. | reverse complement strand
TAAACGAGGAGCTAAGCTCCAACAAGCTCGCTTGATTGGAGCGAGCGACGACGTCAACAAACGTCGTGGAGCTTTAGCTCCTGCGGATGTCGGTGGGGGATTTAAACCCGCCACCGACGGACGTATGGAACCCGCCGCCTACAGAGGCGGGGGACATCGACGTTTGTTATAACTATAGGTTGTTTGATATACTTAAGCGACGATGAAACATCGAGCGAGAGCAATAAAAGTATCACTTTCTTCTTCGTGTTGCTTATTATAATTCGATTAATCTTACCTGTATTATTAAATTTTACGATACCATTTTAATAATTTTTTCCTTAGTGTAACTTCTTTGATAGCAAGTTTACCGTCTTTTTCTCTATACGTGAAACATAAGACCTGGATATATTCAGAATTTCCGCTGTTTCTTTTTGAGTGAGCGGTTCGCCTCCGTCAAGTCCGTACCGCATGATAATAATGCTGCGTTCTCTTTCGGGCAGAGTATCAAGCGCTTTGTATGCCGCTTCGATGTTTATTTTTGTTTCGAGCTTATCGGCGATATTGTCATCGCACGACAGAATATCCATCAATGTTAACGGGTTGCCGTCCTTATCGGTATCTATTGATTCGTCAAGAGATACGTCAAGGGCGGTTTTCTTTTGCGAGCGGAAGTACATCAGGATCTCGTTCTCTATACATCGCGACGCATAGCTTGACAGCTTTATCTTTTTTTCCGTATCAAATGTATCTATCGCCTTTATCAGTCCTATGGTGCCTATCGACACAAGATCATCCTGTTCGGCAGAAGCCGCGGCGTATTTTTTAACGATATGCGCAACAAGACGCAGATTATGCTCGATAAGTTTTGCTCTTGCATTTTTATCGCCTGTTTTCAAAAGCGCAAGCTGTTCCTGTTCCTGCTTCGGAGAAAGCGGTTTCGGGAACGAGCCTGCGCCCATAACATGGAGTATAAAAACAAGTGCGTAATTGCTCAAAAACGATAGTATAGCTTCCAACATATATATCACCCTGTTTCTTGAATATGGTAATATATATTCGGAACAGCAGCAGAATTTTACAAAAATCGAAAAAACACTGAGCCGGTATTACAATTAATTCGCTGATTTGGTTTGTAGAAACATGATTATTCTACACCTTCGGCTAAATCAGAATCCCCACCACTGGAAGAGTCTCCAGTAAATAACACAGATGATCGTGATGACGCTGAAAAACGTTTCAAAATTGAGCAAGCCGATCTTTTCCGGCTTTTCGCCGTCTTTGAAGAACCTGCAGCGAATAAGAAGTATGAATTCTAATAAGGCAAATACACTGATCAATATAGCAACAGCTGCGCGTGGCAGTGTTCCGCCGTATATGAAGCCGCGGAAAAATCTTATTACCAAGAAACCGCTTAACATCAGCAGCAAAGACATAAATGTAGCAATACGCTCTGTTTTCTTATATCGAGCGATCTCGGTATTTTTGAACTTTCTTGCGCGGATAAGATGGAATAAAAACAGAACGGCACAAACAACCAACGACAAAACCAAGAGTATTATCATTATCCAATCTGTGTAGAATTCTGCGTCACTGAGTTTACGTAAATCAATAGCCTGGAAAGATTCAAGCATTATCGGATTTCCGTTTGAATCTTTCTTTATCGCATAGTACCTCGTTGTATTATTTATTAGAGTAACTTTAAGAAAAGTATCGGAGATCTGCTCGATCTTCTCTATTCCGTTAGTTCCTGTAAAGCCGTTTTCTGTCTTTGTGATCGTAAGCGGGTCTTCGATGGGGCTTCCGATTTTCAGCATTCCTGCGCCGCCGCAGCTTCTGCCGAATCTGTAGTGACCCGATATATCTACCTTTTCAAAACCGCTTTCTTCGGGGATCTCTTTGTTTCCGTAAAGCACTTCGGGCAAGCCCTGGGTATAAACACGGTCACTCTGAGTGTTGATCATCATAACATAACCTGTCTTGTTTTTCAGATCAAGCTGCAGATCCGACGAACAGCCCTCTGTATTACCGCCGTGTCCGTAAAGACCGTCGCCGTAAAGAGAGTAGAACATTCCGTGACAAATTCTCGGAGTACCGTCTGCGAACGTCCACGAAGGCGACAGCATAAGGTCAAGCGTATCGTCCTTTTCAAAGAGAGGGCAATCCTTGCTGTCGCAGAGTAAAGCCTTTGCAAATATCGCCATATCGGAGATAGTGCCGCCTGCCGAACCTGCAGGATACAAATTGATATACTTGCGGCATTCGCCCATATCTGTCATGCTGTCGTCAAAGAAGCCGAGCATATAGCTGTGAAGCTGATGCCTTTGCTCGGCTGCCCACTCGTTATCAGATGCATCGGGGCTGAGATAAGTATGTTCCATACCGAGCTTATCAAAGATGTTCTGATTTACATAATCAACATAATCCATACCGCTGACACAGCTGACAACATATCCGCCGAGAGCAGCGCCCCAGTTTGAATAAGAAACAGTCTCACCCGGACGTGCAACCTGAGCAGGAGCAGAGTCTTTAAGCGCTTGATAGAGAGGCACTATATCAGTGATATTCTCTGATTCGATCTCACTGGTAGTTTCCTGAAAGCCTGCGCTGTGATTCATCAGATCGAGCATCGTGATCGGATCGTCGTAGGAAAGGTTCTTAAGGAAACCGCTCGGGAGGTAATTTCTTATATCTTCGTTGAGATCAAGCTTACCCTGTTCATACAGCTGCATCGCACTTGTCCAGACAAGAAGCTTTGAAACAGAACCCCATTCATAAACCGTGTTTTCGTCCGCCTCGATATTGCCGTCAATATTCGCATAGCCGTATGCAATATTGCAGATGTCCTGCTTATCGTCGAATACGGTTATCGAAACAGACGGAGTTTTTGTTTTGTATTCATCTATGAAATCAAGAAGTACTTTATTAACCTCTTCCCTGTTTTCATATGACACCTTTACTTGTTTGTCTGTTTCTTCGGCAGCTGCCGGAATACAGAACGCCGATACACACAACATTGACATTATTAAGCATACCGTTCGCTTTAATCTTGATCTTTTCATTTTGACATCCCCTTTTGATTTTATAGTATTTTTAATATATATATTAATTATATATAATCAAAAAAGATATTCCAATATTTTTTACAAATATGTAATAACAAAAAAGAAAAGATAAGCTTTGGTTATTTTTTACAGTATATTAATAATTATTTTTTTGTGTAAAAAAGATGATTATTTATCACACAAAAACAGATCACCGATAGTATTACCCGTCGGTGATCTGTTGTTTATGCAATTTTTTGTCCGATCGTTTTTGAGTTTGACATATGCAATGTATATCTCAGAATCTCAAGAGCGTCTTTATTAGTTACTTTCTCATCGCCGTTAACGTCTGCGGCTTTAAGCTGAACGGAGTCAAGAAGTTTAAGATTAATCACATAACGCTGAATGATCATGCTGTCTTTTGCCGTGACCTTTTCGTCGCCGTCAATGTCACCCAAGGCATATGATGTTTTATCGGAATTATCGGGCGAGTCGGGTGTATCTGCAGAATCAGGTGTATTCTTTTTTGGGGGCTGAGAGTCCCTTGTATAATACGAATCCATAGCGGTAACATACTTCCAGTTGATATAGGGATAATGCTCGGAGATAATTGCCAAAAGATTACCGAAGAAAGTTCCGAAGTGATACAGCCTGAGTTCTTCCGATGATATCGCATCATCGTCGTGTGTAGACGAGAGAGTTTGGCAGCCTGCAGTACCGTACGAACAGACAGCGTCGCCTTTCAGCGGCTGTGTGGGTTTGAATACCTGGTTATAGGTCAGCACCTTATTCTTTGAGTTCTGCGGGTCATAATCGGGATCGTCATAATCTTCGGGCAGAACTTTTGAGTAATCGACATTTGTTCTGTAATAGTAGTCTTTTACAAAAACAGGACCTATAGTTCTAAGAATAGGATAGATCCTGTCTCTGATCATCTGATACTCCTGTTCGCTTAGATGCAGTTCTTCCGCCGAAGTAGTTTCGTCCAGTACAAGCAAGAATTCGTCTGTCAGCTGCATATACATCTTGTCGCTGTTATGTTTCATTATTCCGCCTATAACCTGACTGATTACTGTGTAAAAAAATCTGTCGTTACTTTTTAGCTTTCCGAAATACTCATTTTTCAGATAATCAAATGTCGGCTGCCATTCTTCCTGCGGTTTGCTGAAATATAATTCCAACAGTTCTGCAACAGAATCATCAAAGTCACCGGCAAATTGTTCACGGCTCATATTCTCGGCAAAAAAAACTGTGAATTCAACGATAAAATCTTCCATATCGCACTCGCCGATGTCGATCATGGGATCGGATTGAAAAATATCAACTGTTTTTCTGCTGACAGTTCTGTCTTCCCCGATGAGTATCTCAACACCGTTTGAATAAAGCCCCCATGACTGCGGATACAGATAAGTAACAATATCGTTCTTATTTCTGATGCAGTAAATATTTTCGTATACTTTGTCACTTGCGGAACAGTGAGGAGCTGCAAATGTATACACATATATATCGTCTGTTGTTGTATCAAACTCGTCCTGATGTTCGTTAATATATACGCCTGCAAGATCGGACACAGCGCCTGCTCTCGAATAACCTGCTATCCATAGCTTTACATTTTTAAGATCATACTCCGCAATATACGCTTTCAAACGTGCTATGACCTTATCTGCAGCAGAAGCAAAGCCTTCTATATCGCCTGAGCTGCCCGCAGTGAGGTTTGAAGCCCACTCCGCACCGTACTTATTGCCCCTGACCGACACAGCAACGACATCATTATTCCCTATTCTCTTATGCGCTATGGCAGTTCCTATTGTGTCTTTCGTAGGGGTGGTATTCATATCGTCTATACGAATATCCCGATAACCGATCTCCTGTAGCAGAGTCGAAACGAAAGATGATCCCTTGCTATCCATCGCGGACAATGCCAAAGCCATCGACATCGTTGTAAGATGCTCATTCTGCCGGGTTGAAGGAATCAAAAAATAATCGTCACTGTAGTAATACTGTTCTGTTGCGATCTCGTTTCCGTACGATACCATGCAGTTAAACGTACCCGAGATCAAACGCTCCTCATCTGCAAAGCAGTCAACAGAGAATAAGCCCGTAATCATAAGCGTGGTTAAAACAATACATACCAATTGCATTAAGCATTTTTTCATTTCTTATCATCCCTTCTTGAATATGATATTGTGTGAGAATAAAATGGATTATTATCACAGGTAAAAATGCTTCTAATGTGTATTTTCTATATTATTCTAACTTAATTATAAACCACTTTTTTGATTTTTTCAACCCTCAATAAGTCCTCATTACAAGCCATTTTTTATAAAAAGCTGACTTTTTGTAAGTTTTCTGTGTGTCACTCCAAAAATGTATAAAGATTTTTTCAAGACAAAAAGCCGTCGGGGACGATTCCCAACCGCTGACGATACGCGTACATAGTATCAAAAATTACTCGACAACAAACTCGCGTCAAAAATCGTCAGGTTATAGAGTTTTAGTATTATTCCTCTTTATCCTCGTCTATCTTCCCCTTTGACCCTCTCAGCAGCTTAACCACCCACGGCGGTTGCTCCGACGATTACACTCCAGAGCCAATTTATGAAATCGTTCATTAACTTCACCCATCAAACCAAGCTTCTTTCATAGTTGCGAAATAATAGCTCCATAGTTCTTTTCCGTTTTCCCAAAGTTCCGAAAGAGTATCCTG
>CADBRK010000012.1 GCA_902797065.1 uncultured Ruminococcus sp. | reverse complement strand
CTGCAGTGTCTGTCTGAGTGTCCTCGGTGTTTGTATCTGCAGTGTCTGTCTGAGTGTCCTCGGTGTTTGTATCTGCAGTGTCCGTCTGGGTGTCCTCAGTGTTTGTATCAACAGTGTCTGTCTGAGTGTCCTCGGTGTTTGTATCGGCAGTGTCCGTCTGAGTGTCCTCGGTGTCGGTGTTTGTGTCTGCAGTGTCTGTCTGAGTATCCTCGGTGTCGGTAGCTGTATCAACAACCGTATCGGTTTCCGTATCCGAAGCCGTATCTGTACCGTCCTTGATCCACTCATAAGTTACATTAGTTTTGATCCGATGTTCGCCGTCCTCATCCGTAAACTCTTCTTCCGACAGGAAATAAACAATACCCTTTGCGCCCTCTGCGTCCTTTAAGTTTTTGGTATTCATCGCCAGAGGGAAAGTGACTCCGTTGTACACGCCGTTTCTCGATATTTTTGATTCAAAACTAACCGTAAGATCATCGCCGGCCTTGGGAGTATAATCTACTCTGAAACCGTTGAGATCAAAATCCCACGCTATATCTTTTTCTTCTTTTTCCAAATCGTCCGACCTGTTAATACGTCCGCTCTCGTCGTACTTGTCGTGTACAACACAGCAGCTCGGCTCATAGATATAAGCGATCGAAGTTATATCTACAAAATGAATCGAATGCTCATTAGCAAACTTCTCCGCAGGCGAACCCTTTGAACCGCATAAAGCTAACTTCGGGCAGTTCTCAAATGCGTGCTCCTTGATCTCCGTAACGGACTCGGGGATAGTTACCCAACCAAGTTCGGGGCAGTCCCTGAAAGCGTAGTCCTCGATAATTTCTACAGTTTCGGGGATAGTAACCTCGGAAAGCGAAGTATTGTATTCGTGGCTGCCGTATCTGATAACCTTTGCGCCCTCGGGAATTTGAACAGATTCAATGCTTGAGCAGCCTGAGAATAACTCATAGCCGCAGTCCGTGATAGTACCGGGAAGCTCAGCTGTCTTGAGATTCTTACAATTTGCAAACACACGGCCTTCAAGCTTCTGAACGGTGCCGCCAAGCGTAACCTCCGTCAATGCGTCACAGCCCATAAAAGCGCCGAAGTCTATCTGCTCTACCTCCTGTATTAAATACCATACAGATTCAGACGTCAGTTTTTTGCAGTCGATAAACGCACGGTCACCGATCTTTTTAACATGAATAGAGTCATATGGATCGTTGGGAGTGATAGTGGTAAGCTCCTTACAGTTATGGAACGCCATGTAGGGTATCTCCTCAACAGCGGTACTCATCGTTACCTCTGTCAATGCTATGCAGTCATAGAATGCGCCTCTGCCTATGGTCGTAACATATTTAATATCGGCTTTTTCAAGCTTAATGCAGCCCTCGAAAGCGCCGTTGCCTATTTCGGTAACGCTTCCCGGCAGGCTGAATCCTGTAATACGTTTACCCTTGAACGCATCGTCGCCTATTGCTTCGACTTTCTTGCCGCCGAGCTTCGAGGGAATGTTCAAAACCGTATCCGAACCGTCATAACCTTTGACAACTGCTTTGCCGTCTGTAATGCTGTAGCGGTAGTCGTTCTCCGTGAACACCTCGTTTTCGGTGTCGTCGCCGTCGCCGCTGAGCATAACGGTTGTGCTGTCGTCTGCGCTGTAATTCGCCGACAAAGCAAAAGCGGGCGTTGTAAGCATTGACGCCGCAAGCGTGCAGGCAATAACAGCAGATAAAAACTTCTTCATATGACCTCTCCTCAATTTTTAGTATTTGTTGGTCTAACCACGATTAAAGTATATTATATTGTTAACAGAATGTCAATATCGAAAAAATTAAAAGAAAATTAAAATTACATTAATCCTTTTTTGAAAAAAACTCCCGCTGCGATTTAATACACAACGGGAGTAATATGTGTTATGATCTGTCAACTTCAAAAAGGCTGTCGAATTCGGCTTTTCTTACCGTATACATTGTGAAGTCTCCGTCGTTGGGAAGCTTCGTTTTATAATCGAAACTCTCGTTGAAATACACTTGTATCTGATAAACGCTGTTTTTATACCGAATAATTGTATCTCTGCCCGTATAATTGACGGAGAATACATGGAATCCCATATCATTAAGCTCGTAGCCTCTCTTGTTTACAAGTGAATTCAGGAATTCCTGCGAGGGTATTTTATCGGTGTAATCCTCAATGCTTGTGATCGGAGAATCTTTAAGCGCTTCGTAAACATCTTCGTATGCGTAACCGCCGCTCTTGACCACATCATAATACGCTGCGTAGAACTCGTCGGAAAGCTCCGATACAGCACGGAAGAATACTGTCTCGCCGTTGATGGTGTCGTATGACGAATAATAGAATTTGCCGTCTTTATATTTCGTACTGTATTGCTTGTATTTAAACACGTCGCCCATTTTTTGGAACTTCTGACCGTGGTAGTCGAACTCTTTATAATCGTATTGTGTGCCGGTATCGGTATCGGTGTTCTCAACGCTGCCGATCTCCTTGCCGATAGGATACTTCACGCTCACGTTGATGGTATATCTGAGGATATTCAGAGCGTCTGCATTTGTAACCTTCTTGTTGCCGTCAACGTCTGCGGCTTTTTGACGTTCTTCGCTAAGCTCGGTGAGATTAACGGTATATCTCTGTATCTGCATGCTGTCCTTTGCGGTGACCTTTTTATCGCCGTTTACATCTCCGAGGATAATATCTTCCGGCGCACCGTTTTTCGCTTGTATCATTACGGTATTGTCTTTGTCTGCCCAATCGCCCAGCACGATCTCGGCGTCGTTGACTGTAATATTTCCGGCAGGAATGTTTGTCGGCGCTTGATCTATTCCCATAATAAACAGGTTGGAATTATTGATATTAAGCTTAGTATCGGCGTCGCCTTTCAGCTGTCCGACCAGAGTAACGGTACAGTCGATAAAGTTTATTTCTTCACATTGGTTGATGCCGCATATTACGGTATACTCACAGCTGCATTTGTAAAAATTCATCTTTCCTTTACCGTATGTCTGTACAGTTGCAAGCTCCTGTGCGATCTTCAGGTCTGCCTGCGGAGGAGTATAATCTTTTACCGTAAGACCGTCTGCATCAATACTTCCGCAGACATTCAGCAAGCCGCCGTAGACAGTAGCGTTCCTGCCGTTAAAATCGCCGAGTACATCAGCGTAAAGCCTTGCTGTCGTTACATCGTTCAAAGTCAGATTTCCGTTTACGAAAGCCTTCGCCTTTCCGGGTCCGACATATTCTACAAATTCCATCGTTTCGTTGTCTTTGTACTGCAGAGAAGCGTCGTTCAGCGTAGCTTTGAGTACACCGCTGCCGTTGATCTCAAGGTCACCCTTGGCATAGATGAAATTCGGCAGTTCTTCATGAGTTGAACCGAAGGTGTTGTCGATATACGTATTGACATCGACATTGCCCTCGATCACGACTGTAAGGTCGTCAAGATCGGATACCACGGCATAGCTGCCCGTGGAGCTTGTACGGTCGGGGTTATCGGGAGTATCGTTATTCTCATAATAATGAATGTCAAAATGCGGTTTAAGACCGTTAGTCAGAACTGCGTTTGTAAGCGTCAGCGTATTTGTTTTGGGGTCGTACTTTGCCGTACCGTCGCCGCATTTTATCTCTAAGTTATCGTCGGTTACGATCTCGCCGTTTACCGTGAGCGGATAACGCTGCCCGTTCGGCTTTTGCAGCAGATATGCATACTCGCCCAGAGCGTCTTTGTACTCATTGTAATACTCGTCGGGCACATGAAGCGTAAAGTCTTTATTTGTACCCATATATGCGTTAGCGGGGAACCACGTACCCTGCACCGGGAAATTCAGCGTGACGTCTGTCAGATTCGGGCAGCCGTCAAAGACAAAACCGCCGAACGAAACAGGCTCGTCGAATACAAGTTCGGTTATCTGAGTACAGCCTTTCAGGAAGTGCGTCGGGAGATTGTTAACCTTCTCGTTTTTGTAGCCGAGTTCGATACTCTTAACCTTCGGCGCAAGAGACGGATCAGCCTTTGAAGCTTTTGTCCAGTTTACTGCGCCGTCGTCGTTCATGATACGGAGTAATCCGTCGTCGGAAAGACTCCAGCCTTTTTTCTCGAATTCATCGTCCGTACCGCTCGCCCATTTTGCATAGAGGTGTTGGCGCGTGTATTTATCCGTGAACGTACCAAGCTCGTCGTCCTCCCAGAAATAACGGTACGCCCCGACAGTTGAGTCTTTTGTTACGAAGCTTGTCTGAAGCGCTTCTTTATCGGAACACCAGCCGAGGAAAGTATCGCCCGGTTTTACGGGTACATAGTCATTGATGTCAAAGCCGAAATCACCGTCGTCGGGTATTCTGCTGTCGTGGTTTTCGCCGTACTTCGCCTCGTCCTCACGCTTGACCTCGTTGACCTCGATCAGCCATTTGTCACGGCCGTTGATCGTGCCGCCGTTTGCGTCAAACTCGATCGTTCTGTGGTTGCCGTCTAATGCAGGCGACAGAGTAAGACTTCCTGCGTTGCGGATATTTACGTCCTCAAAATACTCGGGCAGTCTGTACACGCTGCGTACATTATCCTCCTGAGTTTCGTAAGTATTACCGTCGGAGTCCTCATGTATCAGTGTGTATGGATCGTGTACTTCGGTGAGTACCTCATAAGTCCACTCGACATTCAGCTCGGTATAGTCGCCCTTGATATTCTGCTTGGGGTCATTGTTTTTATAATACACCGTTGAATCGTAGCTGAGCCATTTGTTGAACGCTCTGCCCTCCATGCGGCAGTTCGGTATCTTCAAAGTATACGGCTCGTCTGTAAGCCAGTAGTACTCGGGAAATTCAAGGCTTTCAAACTCACCTGCAGGCCAGAACAGCTTATCAAACTCGGCATAGCCGTAATCGTTAACATCACTGATGAACCTGTATGTTATGAAGTAATAAGGCGCAAGCACTGTATAGTACACATCGGTGTGCTGTTTCCGCTGATCGTGATCATCAAAAAATACATACGGACCGTCTCCTCCGCCGCCCGAAGGACCTATGATGATCGGGCAGTTGAGGTTGTTTTTCGCCGTACGGAAAAACCTATCGCTTACATGCTTGCCGTCAAGAGATACGCCGTCACCGGAGTCGTAATCGTCATAGTCTATAATATCGACAGAGCCTGTCACTTCTATGCCGTAATTCTCGGGGCTGAACTTACCGAAGTACATCTCGGCTTTTCCGTTCTCTTTATTGACCTCTACATCACCCCGTCCCAAAAAGTCGGTCGTATAGATCATCTCCCGGGTGATGTCGCTCGGTATCTCGAACGTATCTCCCGGCATGATAAGCTCGCCTCTGAAGTTAATAGAGTGATCCTCCCGACGTTCAAAAACGTGGTGCTTTGACTCTCGGTTTTTGAGGACATCGGGCATTTCGGGAATATCGGCTGTATCTGGGCGCAGCTCGGTGTAGCCGCCGACGGATATGATCTCCGTAATATTGCCGTTTTGCTTCTCGATCTCCTGCAGCGGCACATCGACAAGCGTCTGATCCGCATAAGCCGTAAGGCTTGACAGCGGCGACATTGCGCACGTTGAGATCAGCGCAGCCGAACAGAAAACGCTTAGTAATTTCCTTGCTTTCATAATATCACCTCGTGTACAAAATAATTAACAATTATTTTTGCGATTGCAATAAAATTATGTTTCTATTATACACTAACCATATATAAAATACAAGTATCAAAAACAGAAAAAACCCGACTGCCTGTATTGCAATCGGGTTTTTTCTATATAAATTAACTCAGCTGATTATTTTATGCCGGAACATCTGTCCAATAATCGTTATATAAAAAGTTATATATATAAGTTTTATAATAATCGCTGTTCCTGTAATAGTTTTCGCTCTCGGGGTCAAGTGAGAACCAACCGCCTTCGGTATACTCGGTATACTCTTTCAGATCATGATTATCGCCATGTATTTCAGGGTTGTAGATCTCCTGAATCTCAAAGGTCTTGTCGCAGTTGAGCAGATAGATCATACCCTCGTGACCTGCAAGGTCAACCTTATCGGTATAACAAACGTAATGATTATCGACCGCTTCGTTATATCCCGTGAAAACTACCGACTCTATACCTCTCTGATTGATAAGCGGCATTTTGTAAACAGGTGTTTCTATATCAAAGGCTTCTGTCATCGGTGATACGGGATACGATTCTCCGTCTGCCGTATACCAATATGTACCGATCTTATTCCCGATTACCACAGCATGGTTATCATAGTCAAGATAAGGATCGAGGAAAGTCTCGGGCGCCAAGAAATAAAATGCGTCTTTATCGGGCGTATCAGACGTATCAGGCGTTTCGCTGTTACTGCCTTCCCACAGCGGCTCGCCTATTTCATACTTCACGCTCGCCTTTACGGTATATCTGAGGATATACAATGCATCTGCATTGGTAACCTTGCCGTTGCCGTCAACGTCGGCAAGTTTTTTCTGAGCATCATTGAGATCTGCAAGGTTTACGGTGAATCTCTGTATGAGCAGGCTGTCTTTTGCGGTAACTTTGCCGTCTCTGTTAACGTCGCCGAGGTAGCCGAGCCAACCGTCGCCGGGGTTCGGGTCTTCGGTGTTGGTGTCCTTCTTCGGCTCGTCGGAAGTATTTTTCACGTCGGTATCGGTAATGTCTGTGTCGTCGCTGTCCTTCTTCGGAAGATCGGAGGTATCCTTTACATCTGTATCGGTAATGTCTGTGTCGTCGCTGTCCTTCTTCGGCTCGTCGGCAGTATTCTTGACATCCGTATCTGTGTTGTCTGTATCGTCTGTGTCATCGGTGTCATTCTTGATCGGGCTTTCATCGTCAGACATCTTGCCTACCGTACCTACAAACAAAGGAATATTATTCTCCTCATCGTAGATTGCATAGATAAACGGTCTGTTAAGGAATATCTCAACCAACGGCAGATCGTAATCGGAGTCTGCACACGCATCGGTACAATCAATAACAGTTACCGCTTCTGCCTTTGTACCATTCTCGTCAAGTTTTACATGTGCTATTTGCCTGACTTTATTTACATAAGTATTTCTGTCACTCGGTGCAAGTCTTGACAGATCGGCGTCTGCTGCATCGAACGCCTGTACCATGCCCATATCCCGCATTGTATCGTTAAGAATTAATTCGTTTGCAAACTCAAATTTCGGTATTCTTGTATGTACATCTGCCGAGTGACCGTTTTTAAGCAGATTATCGAAAGTACTGCTGTTCATCTCTTCAATATACTTGTCAACGCCTACATCTTCGTTCGGGAGAACAGCAACAAATTTGTATCCGTCCTCGTACGGTCTTGTAAACGCAAGAGCCTTGCCGTCGGTGTAGTAATAATCCTGCCAATCATCGAGAAAATCAACTTCTGTCTTTGAGCCGTTGTAATTTTTGAACTTCTCCTTCAGTATCTGATCATCTGCATACTTTTCTTTCCACTTTCCGTCAAAAGCAACTGCATTGAGTAAAATCGAATTAGTATTCCAATCAAGTGAATTGGGTTTAAGGACGTCTTTAATAGCGCCGTTCGTATTATCCGAACACCATTTATTGATACGATCAACAGTTGCGTTGTCGGGTGTTGCTCTGAATACTTCTGCATCATAGTAATTATGAGCGGTATCTACAAAATCGGGGTTCACCCTGATGTCCCCTCGGTTTGAGATATAAACACAGTTTGCCATGTGAACTACATCATTTTTTTCTGTTTTTTCCATGTATTTCTTTATGTACTCGTTCAAGTCGTTCTCGCCGAGCTTATCGTTTCCGTGTGTCAGCATAGCAAGAATTTCTTCCTGAGTTTTGTTTGCCGTACCGTTTTCAAGCAGAGCAACATCCGTGTAGAGTGACAGCGGAGATACTATCATATTGATTCCGTTTTTGGCGTCTCTTTCATTCTGATATGTGAGTCTGAAAAAGTCCTCGCCGAAAGCTCTGACAGCATCATTAATGTTTCTGCGAGTCTCGTCAACGCTGATGTTTACCGTGACCGGACCTGTAATTCCCTTAATTGTATATTCGTGTCCGTTCTCGATCAGTTCCGTATAATCGCCTGCAGCAGAAACTTTTCTGTAGTTTGTTTCATAATACGATCTGTCATATACTTTGAATGTATAATCCTTCGGATAAGGTGATTTTTCCGTTTTTGTATTTATTCTTCCGGTCTGTACGGTATCGCCGTTAAGAATATCATAATAATTTGTATCGTAAACATAAAAGACTTCGCTATCATAGTTAAAGCTTATCTTATGTCCTTCAATCAGATCCTCTTCGGGGGCATTTTCGATCTCAACGGTCAGATCGCTTGTAATGCCCGTTATCGTATATGTACTGTCGCTGTTGCCGACGATCTCTTCGTAATCTCCCGTTATTTTTATTTCGGGAACCGAATCTATTACTTTAAAAGTAATATCCTTCTTCTCTGCGTCTTTATTCCAGATTTTTTTGCCTTTTTGAAAACTGCAAAGAACTATAGGATCGGTATCATAAACATAATTCTCATCGGTAATAGTTTCTCCCTCACACTCGACAGTGTTTCCGTTGGTAATAAAATTGATAATATAACCTCCGATGCATCCTACGTCGGGATATATAAAATTTACATCAACGTTGAGATCGCTTGATACTCCTTTAATGATATACTGATCATAAATATCATCAGATAATAATAAGTCTAATACTTCTTCCTGATCACCCGAAACGCCTATCAGGCTATCGAACTGTCCTTCGATTAAGAATCCAATACTTACTTCGGGATCCATGTCAGCTTCTACGCTGAAAATAAAATCTTTTTTCTCGGCGTCATCGGGTGTTGTGCAGTTATAATTTATATCCTGAGTATAAACTGCACCGTCTTCGCCGATCGGTTTACCGTCGTGCAGGATAGTAATGCCGTCTTCGCATTCGAATTTAATGCGGTGACCGGCGACTACTCCCACTTCTTCGTCCGAATCTGCATATTCATCCGGCTGATCTGTTTCGCTTGTTGTAAATGATTTTTTTGCTTCGTTCTCCGCTGCGCCTGCAGTTACCGATAATGCTGCCGGGAACATCATGCAGCATACAAGCATCAGAGAGAGCATTCTTTTCAACTGTTTACTCATTATTACACGCTCCTTTAAATTTTTTGGGCTTTAAAAGCCTTTCTGTAAGTTAGACACGGCAGCTTTCGATTTTTCGCAGTACTTTTTTAAAAAAATTTTTAAAATATCCCCCTGCCTCCGAGACAAGGGGATATATATATGATTTTGTTTTATGCTATTGGCAGGAATTACCCTTTATCAGGCAAACTTTTTTTCTCCTATCGGGAAACCTACGCTCGCTTTTACAGTATATCT
>CADBRK010000011.1 GCA_902797065.1 uncultured Ruminococcus sp. | reverse complement strand
CGGAGTTATCAAGCTTATTGGTTCGGTTAAGCTTACGGGCGGAAAGCAGGAGATACTTGTAGCTCCGATGTTTATCAGGAGATCATGTCAGCTTGCAAGCGTTGACGATGTGTTCAATGCTATTCTGGTCAAGGGCGATTCCACCGGCGAAGTTGTGTTCTACGGCAAGGGAGCAGGCAAGCTGCCAACAGCCAGCGCAGTCGTTGCAGATGTTATGGACTGCGTCAATCACATTGAGAAGAGAAGAAACATATACTGGGAAGACTCGGATAATAAAGATATTCTTCCGTTTGAAGAGACAAAGTACGCTATGTATGTGCTTGTCAATACGGACGACAAGAAAGAGGCTATAGCAAAGGCAGAGAGACTCTTTGACGAGATCGACGTAATAGAGAAGCCCGACGCAGGCACAAGCGAGCTTGCGTTCGTAACGCCCGTAATGAGCTACGCAGACTTCGAGAAAGCGTACTCACAGCTTCCTGACAGCGATATACAGACGGTTACCGCTATCAGGATCGCATCATTATAAGTAAGGTCTGATAACAAATGATTAAAATAGAGATCCCTGCAACAAGCGCAAATCTCGGTTCGGGCTTTGACAGCCTCGGCGTTGCGCTTGATCTGTATAACCATGTATGGATGGAGGAAGCCGACGAGATAGATATTTCGTCAAAGGACGATGTAGATATACCCACCGACGAAAGCAACCTGATCTATTGGTCGGCAGACAGACTCTACAAGGAGTGCGGCAAGGTTCTGCCCGGACTTAGAATTATTCAGGAAAATAACATACCCATGACAAGAGGCTTGGGAAGTTCCTCGGCGTGTATCGTGGCGGGGCTTATCGGCGCAAACAGGTTTTTGGGGAGTCCGCTTTCTCAGCATGATCTTGTTAATTTGGCGTGTAAGATAGAGGGTCACCCCGACAACACCACGCCTGCGCTGCTGGGAGGTCTGGTTACTACGGCGATGGAGAACGGCAAGGTGTACAGCGTGAGCGTACCCGTAGCGAAGAATATACGTTTCGGCGTGTTTATACCGCCGTTTGAGCTTAAAACCGAAGTCGCAAGAAAGGCGCTCCCAAATGAGTACAGCCGAGAAAATGCAGTGTATAATCTGTCAAGAAGTTCGCTTATGACTGCGGCGCTGTTTTCGGGAAGTCTCGAAAATCTGCGTGTTGCGGTTCAGGACAGCATACACCAGCCATACAGAAAGAAATTTATCAGCGGAGTAGAAACGGTGTTCCGAATGAGCTATGAGCTTGGTTCATACGGCACATATATCAGCGGAGCGGGTCCGTCTATTATCGCAATTATTGACGATACTCTTGAAGATACGTTCAACAAGTACGCTATACCTCATCTCGAAAGCAAGGGCATTACCGACTGGCAGTTCCGCCTGCTTAACGCAGATGACAGCGGCGCAAGAGTATATATAGAATAATCTGTCAACAATAATCATATTATAAAGAGGAGTTTTTACAATGAGCTTAATTGTTCAAAAATTTGGAGGCAGTTCGGTTGCAAATGCAGAGCGAGTATTCAATGTTGCAAACATCGTGACCGACACTTACAAGCAGGGCAACAATGTTGTGGTTGTTGTATCCGCACAGGGCGACACGACAGACGATCTTATCGCAAAGGCTAAGGAGATCAACCCACATGCTTCAAAGCGTGAGATGGATATGCTTCTTGCTTCGGGCGAGCAGATCTCGATCGCACTTCTTGCAATGGCTATCGAGAAGCTGGGTTATCCGGTAGTTTCGCTTCTGGGCTGGCAGGCAGGCTTTAACACATCTTCGGCTTACACAAGCGCAAGAATCAAGAGAGTTGTTCCCGACAGGATCAAAAAGGAGCTTGACAAGAAGAACATAGTTATCGTTGCGGGCTTCCAGGGCGTAAACAAGTACGACGACGTTACTACGCTCGGCAGAGGCGGTTCCGATACAAGCGCGGTTGCTATCGCAGCGGCTATGCACGCAGACCTTTGCCAGATATTCACAGACGTTAAGGGCGTTTACACGGCAGACCCGAGAAAAGTTCCGAATGCAAGGAAGCTTGAAGAGATCTCATACGACGAGATGCTGGAGCTTGCTACACTGGGCGCACAGGTGCTCAACAACCGTTCGGTTGAAATGGCTAAGAAATATAATATAGAATTAGAGGTATTGTCAAGCCTGGAGAGAGAGCCGGGTACGATCGTTAAGGAGGTAACAAAAATGGAAAAAATGTTGATTAGTGGTGTTGCAAAGGATACTGAGGTTGCTCGTATTTCTATAATCGGTTTGCCCGACAGACCGGGTCTTGCTTTCAAGGTATTCTCAAAGGTATCTGCTGCAAATATAAATGTAGATATTATCCTCCAGTCGATCGGCCGCGACGGCACAAAGGATATTGTATTCACGGTTGCTCAGGATAAGGCAGAGGAGACGGAGCAGATCCTCAAGGATTACCTTATTCCGCTCGGAGCTAAAGAGGTTTCCGCAGAAACAAGCGTAGCAAAGGTTTCGATCGTCGGCGCAGGTATGGAGAGTCATGCAGGCGTTGCAACAAAGATGTTTGAGGCTCTTATGGACGCTCAGATCAACATTAGAATGATCTCCACAAGCGAGATCAAGGTTTCTGTTCTCATTGCCGAGGAAGACGCAGATAAGGCTGTTAAGGCTATCCACGAGAAGTTCTTTGATTAATAAGTAAATATATTCTTTACAAAGCGGGGCATGAAAATGTCTCGCTTTTTTCTTGACAACTCTGCCATGGTTTGTTATAATGATAACAGCTTATCTATATGAGTGATTAACCAAAAGGAGTGATAACATGAATATAATCAACGAAAGTATTCCGATCTATGCGAGGATAGCCGAAGGTATTAAGGACAGGATCCTTTCAGGGGATTTCAAGGAAGGGGAACAACTGCCGTCAACGACACAGATCTCCAAGGAATTTGATATTAATATCTCAACTGTCAACAGGGCGGTGAATGTTCTTGTATCAGAGGGTGTAGCGTTTAAAAAGAGGGGTATAGGTATGTTTGTAGCCGACGGCGCTGTTGAAAGGCTGATCGATGAACGAAGAAAGATGTTTCGTGAGAATTATATTCAGGCTACTCTTGTCGAAGCGAAACGCCTGAGATATTCGGTGGAGGATCTGCAGACAATGGTCGCAGAGATATATAAGAAAATAAGTTAACATCTGTTTGCGGCACGATGAATGCCGCAAAATTTTTTTTAATTTTTAAAAAAAGCTATTGACAATCCGATCAAAACATGATATATTATATTCACAACAGGTTAATCAATCAACTAATTAACCACACAAACGCAGAAATAATACACGATAGATAAAGAGAATGAAAGGAAGTCATTAAAATGAAAAAAAGTGTTTTGAAAGTAATAGCAATCGCAATGGTTACAGCAGCGATCTCGTGCGTGGGCGCAGGTTGCACAGGCACTGTGAATATTTCGGAGAACAAAGACGAGTCGGGTATTACAGCGAGCTTTGAGGTAGACGAAGTCTCACAAAAGACCGAGAGCAAGCAGGCAGGAAGCGAGACGGTTTCCGAAGAAGAATCAAGCAAGCAGGATAAGGATACAAAGACCGGCAGCGAATCGGAGAAAAAGACGGAAAGCAAAACAGAAAGCAAGAAAAACAGCAAGACAGAAAGTAAGACCGAGAGCAAAGACGACAATGCTTCGATCAAAAAGAGCGACATAATCGGCGAGTGGGAGTACAGCGTAGGCGGAAATTACATAGGTATGACGCTCAGCGAGGACGGTGTTGCACAGATAGCTGCCGATGAAGTGTATAACACAATGTTCGGCACATGGGAGATCGCCGGAAGTCAGGTAAAGGTGACCGTATATGGCGCGGACTCCTTCTACGATTATGTAAACGGCTGCCTTATAAACGCAGACGCTCGGTCGCAGGTGTTCTTTAAGTGCAGCGAAGACGACGAAGACGATGCACTCGCCGAAGAGATCGTCGGCGAGTGGGTATATAATATAGGCGACGAGTACATGGCTATGGCATTTGCAGAAGACGGAACCGTAATGATCAGAGCAAATGAAGTTGCAAATACAATGCACGGAACATGGACAGTAAGCGGAACACAGGTAAAAGTGACAGTCTACGGCGGCGACAACTTCTATAATTACATCGACAAGACACTTGTCAATGCTGATGCGCCTTCGCAGGTATTCTTAAAGACAGGCGAGAACTACAGCCCCGAAAACAACAACGATGAAACAAACCGAGATGAGGTCATCGGAACATGGGAATACAATGTCGGCAGCAATTATATCGGTATGACGCTGTTTGAGAATGGTTCGGTACATATCGAAAGCACAGAATCAGACGAGATCGAATACGGCACATGGAGTATTGACAAAGCGACGGTAACTGTAGTAATGGTAAGCGGCACAAAGGTTTACACCTACGATGGCAGCAATCTTATCGACGTAGACGATCCGGGTCATGTGTTCTTCAGAGGATAAATTCAACTGCATAGAAAATGTCCCCCCACTCTCAGGCAGCGGGGGCGTTTCTTTGTTTATTCAGTAGCTATTTTAGTATGCGTATAGCTTTCATACTGTATACGCCAACATTCGGAAGGTCTTCTGCCGGTAAATTGCTGCAAAATATTGTCATATATCAACAAACAAATACAGGCATGTATGTAGAAAATAAACAATTCAATTTGCTTTTCTCATAACCGTAAGATGCTATTGTGCAATAGTACCAAATAATACCTTTGAATTTTTACATTAAGAGTTTTAAAAAAACAAAAAAATGTGTTGACTTTTGATCGGATTTATTGTATTATAAATATGCAATCAAACACCGATACGTCATAAGTCGGTGGAAGAAAATTTTATAAAGAAAGAGGTAATGTTTTATGACAATGATGCAGAAAATGCAGGCAAAGAAGTCCAAGAAAGGTTTTACACTCGTT
>CADBRK010000010.1 GCA_902797065.1 uncultured Ruminococcus sp. | reverse complement strand
TCCTTGACGCATTCAACAGCTACCAGCTTGTTAAGGAGATCAAAGAAGCAACGGGCATGTGCGCTGCAACATCCTTCAAGCACGTAAGCCCCACATCAGCGGCAGTCGGCAGAAAATTAAGCGATAAGCTTAAAAAGGCTTGCTTCGTCGACGACATTGCGGGACTTGACAGCTCTCTCCTTGCCTGTGCTTATGCAAGAGCAAGAGGCACCGACAGAATGTCGTCTTTCGGCGACTGGATCGCACTCAGCGACGTCTGCGACGTTACAACTGCAACGCTTATCAAGCGTGAGGTATCCGACGGCATTATTGCGCCCGGATATACTGATGAAGCGCTTGAGATCCTTAAATCGAAGAAAAAGGGCAACTACAATATCGTAAAGATAGACGAGAATTACACTCCCGACCCGATCGAGCGCAAGCAGATTTACGGCATTACATTCGAGCAGGGCAGAAACGAGTTCAAGATCAACAGCGAGCTTCTGGAGAACATCGTAACAAACAACAAGAATATTCCCGACGAGTCGAAGATCGACCTTATCATTGCGCTTATCACACTCAAATACACACAGTCTAATTCCGTTTGCTATGCAGTTGACGGTCAGGCTATCGGCGTAGGCGCAGGTCAGCAGTCAAGAATACACTGCACACGTCTTGCAGGAAACAAGGCTGACATCTGGCATCTCCGTCAGCATGATAAAGTTCTGAATCTCCCGTTCCTCGATACTCTGGGCAGACCCGACAGAGATAACGTTATCGACGTTTATATCTCCGACGATGACGAGGACGTACTCGGCGACGACGTATGGCAGCAGTACTTCAAGACTCGCCCCGAGCCGCTTACACGCGAGGAGAAGAAGGCTTATCTTTCACAGATCACAGGCGTATCTCTTGGCAGCGACGCATTCTTCCCGTTCGGCGACAATATCGAGCGCGCAAGAAGAAGCGGCGTAAGCTACATTGCTCAGCCGGGCGGTTCTATCCGTGACGACAATGTAATAGAAGCCTGCAACAAGTATGATATGGCTATGGTATTCACAAAGATGAGATTGTTCCATCATTAATTTCAGAATTTTCCGTACAGATACAGTTGAATATTTTTGCTGTATTTGTACGGTTTTGCATTTTTTTAAAATATACAGCATCTGACATAAAGAAACGGAGGTAATTCCTATGAAAATAATGGTTATCGGCGGCGGCGGACGTGAGCATGCAATCATCAAGGCATTAAAGAAAAGCAAGCTTGTAAGCTTTATTTATGCGCTGCCCGGCAACGGAGGAATCGCAACAGACGCAGAGTGCGTCGATATAAACGCAAAGGATATTCCGAGAATAGTTGAATTTGCAAAGAACAACAACATCGAATTTGCCGTTGTAGCACCCGACGATCCGCTCGTACTCGGCGCCGTTGACGCTCTCGAGGCTGCAGGTGTTCCCTGCTTCGGCCCGAAGGCAAGCGCAGCTATAATAGAGGGAAGCAAGGTATTCTCGAAAAACCTTATGAAAAACTTTGACATTCCCACGGCAAAATACGAAGTCTTTGACGATATGGAGAAGGCTCTCGAATATGTCAAGACTGCGCCGATCCCGACTGTTATTAAGGCGGACGGACTTGCACTCGGCAAGGGCGTTATAATCGCCGAAACGAGAGAGGACGCAGAAAACGCAGTAAAATCCATGATGCAGGATAAGATCTTCGGAGAGAGCGGCAGCCGTGTTGTTATAGAGGAGTTCCTCACGGGACCCGAGGTTTCGGTACTCTCGTTCACCGACGGAAAGACGATCATTCCCATGGTATCGAGCATGGATCACAAGCGCGCCCTCGACGGAGACAAGGGACTCAATACAGGCGGTATGGGTACAGTTGCGCCGAATCCTTACTACACTAAGGAAGTTGCCGACGAGTGCATGGAGAAGATATTCCTGCCGACAATAAAGGCTATGGCTTCTCTTGACAGACCGTTCAAGGGCTGTTTGTACTTCGGACTTATGATAACAAAGGACGGTCCGAAGGTTATCGAGTATAACTGCCGTTTCGGCGATCCCGAAACACAGGTTGTTCTGCCGCTGCTTGAAAGCGATCTCTTTGAGATCATGCTTGCAACAGCCGAGGAAAGACTCGACGAGATAGAGGTAAAATTCGCCGACAAGAGCGCGTGCTGCGTTGTGCTTGCTTCAAACGGATACCCGAAGGCTTATGAAAAGGGCTTTGAGATCAAGATAGGCGAGCTTGCCGATAATGCGAATTTCTATATCGCAGGCGCAAAGCGTGACGACGAGGGCAGACTCTTCACAAACGGCGGACGTGTTCTCAATGTTGTTGCTACGGCAGATACGCTTGAACAGGCTATAAAGGACTCATACAAAGCGACGGAGAATATTACCTTCGAGAACGCTTACTGCCGCAGTGATATAGGACAGAGAGCGCTTGCCGCACTCAAAAAATAATCGGATTCGCAAGGACGATCAGGAGGAATCCCACTATGGTTTATAGAATTTATGTAGAAAAAAGAAAAGAGCTTGCGCACGAGGCGAAGGCTCTCTGCGGCGATCTGAAGAACCTTCTCGGTATCGCAAATCTGGAGAATATCCGTATTCTCAACAGATACGACGCAGATAATATAGACAAGGAGCTTTTCGATTACTGCAAGGGTACGGTTTTTTCCGAGCCTCAGCTTGACATTGTGACCGACGAGATCGAGAATGCCGACTCGGACACGGTATTCGCCGTTGAGTTCCTGCCCGGTCAGTTCGATCAGAGAGCAGACTCTGCCGCACAGTGCATACAGATAATCTCTCAGAAGGACAGACCGCTTATCCGTACGGCAAAGGTGTATATACTTTCGGGCAAGCTCACCGATGAAGATATAGAGCAGATCAAGAAATACGTTATCAACCCCGTTGAGTCGAGAGAAGCGTCTCTTGAGAAATACGACACACTTGTTTCTGAATACGAGATTCCTACTCAGGTAGAAACACTTATCGGCTTCAACCGTCTCGACGACGACGGACTCAGAGCGTTTATGACAGAAAAAGGTCTTGCTATGGACTTTGACGATATTAAATTCTGTCAGAATTATTTCAGAAGCGAATACAGAGATCCCACTATCACCGAAATTAAGATGATAGATACATACTGGTCGGATCACTGCCGCCATACTACATTCCTTACAACGATAGACGAGGCGCATTTTAAGGATCCGCTTTTGCAGAAGGCATATGAGGAGTACCTCGAAACGAGAAAGGCCATAGGCAGAACAAAGCCTATAAATCTTATGGATCTCGGTACGATCGGCGCTAAGTATTTAAGGCAGCAGGGCAAGCTTGAAAACCTCGACGAGAGCGAAGAGATAAACGCATGTACGGTTAAGATAAAAGTAGACGCAGACGGCGAGGAAGAGGACTGGCTGCTGCTGTTCAAGAACGAAACTCACAACCACCCCACGGAGATAGAGCCTTTCGGCGGCGCTGCAACGTGTATTGGCGGCGCAATAAGAGATCCGCTGTCGGGTCGTTCATATGTATACGGCGCTATGCGTGTAACCGGTGCGGCTGATCCGCTCAAGCCCGTCAGCGAGACAATGCAGGGCAAGCTTCCGCAGCGTAAGATCGTAACTACTGCCGCAGCAGGCTACAGCTCCTACGGCAACCAGATCGGCCTTGCAACGGGTCAGGTCGATGAGATATATCACGACGGCTATGCCGCAAAGAGAATGGAGATCGGCGCAGTTGTGGCTGCCGCTCCCGCCGAGAATGTAAGACGTGAACGCCCCGAAGAGGGAGATATAGTTATTCTTTTGGGCGGACGCACAGGGCGTGACGGCTGCGGCGGCGCAACGGGTTCGTCAAAATCTCATACTCTCTCGTCGCTCGAAAGCTGCGGCGCAGAGGTTCAGAAGGGCAACGCTCCCGAGGAGAGAAAGCTGCAGAGACTGTTCAGAAATAAAGAAGCGTCGCTGCTCATCAAACGCTGCAACGACTTCGGCGCAGGCGGTGTATCCGTTGCGATCGGCGAGCTTGCAGACGGTCTTGAGATAGACCTCAACAAAGTACCGAAGAAATATGACGGCCTTGACGGTACAGAGCTTGCTATCAGCGAGTCTCAGGAGAGAATGGCTGTTGTTGTTGAGCCGAAGGACGTAAACAGGTTCATGGAGTTAGCCGCAAGCGAAAACTTAGAGGCAACCGTAGTTGCGGAAGTTAAGGCAGAGCCGAGACTTGTCATGAAATGGAACGGAAGAAATATAGTTAATATTTCGAGAGAGTTTCTGAACTCAAACGGCGCAGAGAAGCATATCGTTATCACTCCCGATGTTCCGCAGGATTACAGACGCAAATCAGACGGCGATTTCAAGAAGCAGTTCAAAGCGCTTGCAGGCGATCTTAACGTCTGCTCGAAGAGAGGTCTTTCCGAAAGATTTGACTCCACGATCGGCGCAGGTACTGTAATTATGCCGTTCGGCGGCAAGAACCAGCTTACACCGAATCAGGCTATGGTTCAGAAAGTCTCGATGGAAGAAAAGCACACTAAATCGTGTTCGGTAATGGCATGGGGCTACAACCCGTTTATCACCGAGAAAAGCCCGTATCACGGCGCATATCTTGCGGTTGTTGAGTCCGTTTCAAAGCTTATAGCTACAGGCGCTTCGTTTGAGGACGTGTATCTTACATTCCAGGAATACTTTGAAAGACCAAACCGTGACGGTAAGCGTTGGGGCAAGCCTCTGGCAGCGCTTCTCGGTTCGCTGAAAGCTCAGATTGACCTTGAATGCGCTTCAATCGGCGGCAAGGATTCCATGTCGGGTTCTTTTGAGGATCTCGATGTTCCTCCGACGTTGGTATCGTTCGCCGTTACTATGGATAAGACAGATAACATAATCACAAACGACTTCAAAGCACCGGGACACAGTGTTGTACTTGTAAAGCCCGAGTATGACGAAAATAACCTGCCGAGAGCAAATTCGCTCAAATCCGTATACGCTCAGGTCACAAAGCTTATGCGTGAAGGCAAAGTCGCAGCGGCTTATACACCGACATACGGCGGTGTTGCAGAGGCGGTTATGAAGATGTGCTTCGGCAATGACATCGGCTTCAAATTCGACATCAATGTTTCGCTTGATGATATATTCGGTTACAATTACGGCTCATTTATACTCGAGCTTACGGAGAATACCGATATAGGTATCCTGCTCGGCGCAACAACAGATGAGAAGATAATCTGCTACAAGGGCGAGATACTTAAACTTCCCGAACTGCTTGAGATCTACGAGAACAAGCTGGAGCCTGTTTATTCCTGCAATATCCCCATGGAAAAGAAGGAAATCCCTGCTTTTGAATATACCGCAAAGACGAGAGTTTCTCCCGCTGTCAGGGCGGCAAAGCCGAGAGTTATTATTCCCGTATTCCCGGGTACGAACTGCGAGTATGATACGGCAAAGGTACTTCGTGACGCAGGCGCAGAGCCGGAGATAATCGTTATCAAGAATCTTACAGCAAAGGATATTGCCGAGTCGGTAGAATATACGGCAAAGAGGATCAGAGAGTCACAGATCGTGTTTATCCCCGGTGGATTCTCCGGCGGTGACGAACCCGACGGTTCGGGCAAGTTTATCACGGCGTTCTTCCGCAATGCTGTTATAAAGAACGAGATAACAGATCTCCTTGAAAACCGTGACGGACTTATGGCAGGTATCTGCAACGGCTTCCAGGCACTTATCAAGCTGGGTCTTGTGCCGTACGGAAAGATAATCGACACAGACGAGAACTGCCCGACGCTTACGTTCAACACGATAAGCCGCCACCAGTCAAGACTTGTCAGAACAAGGATCGCTTCCAATAAATCTCCGTGGCTGATGGAAACTAAAGTCGGAGATGTATATACAGTTCCGATCTCGCACGGCGAGGGACGTTTCCTCGCAAGCGATGAGATAATCGCCAAGCTTGCCGAGAACGGCCAGATAGCTACACAGTATGTAGATCTCAGCGGCACGCCGACAAATGATGTTCGCTTCAACCCGAATGACTCCGCATTTGCGATAGAGGGTATTACTTCGCCCGACGGAAGAGTTTTCGGTAAAATGGGTCACTCCGAGCGTATCGGCGAGGGACTCTACCGCAATGTTGACGGCAGATACGATATGGGCATGTTCCGTTCGGCTGTCAAGTATTTTAAGTAATTATTCAAGATCCCGAAAGGCACTGTTTTAAGCTGCCTTTCGGGAACATGATCATAGTAAGACGTCGATAAGCAGAGTCGCTTACTGCCGATCTACAGTATATTCTTGATTTAAAGGAGTAAGACTAAATGTACAAAAGTGATATAGAGATTGCACAGTCGGTCAAAATGAAAAACATTTCCGAGATCGCAGAAACTGCGGGCATTCCTTCGGAGTATATCGAGCAATACGGTAATCATAAAGCAAAGATTGACCTCTCATATCTGAAGGACTGCAAGGCAGACAACGGCAAGCTTGTTCTTGTAACTGCCATTACGCCTACGCCTGCAGGCGAGGGAAAAACCACAACCACAATAGGTCTTGCAGACGGTTTGAGAAAGATAGGCAAGAACAGCATTGTTGCGCTCAGAGAGCCGTCTTTGGGTCCCGTTTTCGGAATAAAGGGCGGCGCTGCAGGCGGCGGATATGCGCAGGTAGTTCCGATGGAGGATATAAACCTGCATTTTACGGGTGACTTCCACGCAATAGGCGCAGCGAACAATCTGCTTGCCGCTATGCTTGACAACCATATCTATCAGGGCAACTCGCTCAACATTGACCCCCGCAGGATCACATGGAGAAGATGCGTAGACATGAACGACAGACAGCTTCGTTTTGTGACGGACGGTCTGGGCGGCAGAGTAAACGGCGTACCGCGTGAGGACGGTTATGACATTACAGTTGCGTCCGAGATCATGGCAGTGCTTTGTCTGGCAACGTCGATCACCGATCTGAAAGAGAGACTTTCCCGCCTGATCGTCGGCTATACGTATAACGAGGAGCCTGTTACGGCAGGACAGCTCAAAGCCGCAGGGGCTATGACTGCTCTGCTCAAAGACGCATTAAAGCCGAACCTTGTTCAGACGCTCGAGGGTACACCTGCGCTTGTTCACGGCGGTCCGTTTGCAAATATCGCTCACGGCTGCAACTCCGTTATTGCAACAAAGATGGCGATGAAGCTGTCCGATTACGCTATTACCGAGGCAGGCTTCGGCGCCGATCTCGGCGCAGAGAAGTTCCTCGACATCAAGTGCAGATATGCGGGACTTACTCCGTCGGCAGTTGTTGTTGTGGCGACTGTACGAGCGCTCAAAATGCACGGCGGTATGCAGAAAACCGAGCTTGCAAACGAAAACCTCGACGCTCTCGGTAAGGGTCTGCCTAATCTTCTGAGGCATGTTTCAAACATAAAGAATGTATATAAGCTGCCCTGCGTGGTTGCCGTGAACCGTTTCCCGACAGATACGGACGCTGAGGTTCAGCTTGTTATCGAGAAGTGCAGGGAACTTGGCGTAAATGTTGCGCTTTCTACCGTATGGGCAGACGGCGGCAACGGCGGCGTAGAGCTTGCAAAAGAGGTAGTTCGTCTCTGCGAGGAGGAGAAGGGCGATTTCACTTACAGCTATGAGCTTGACGATACTCTCGAAAACAAGATAGAATCGATCGTTAAGAAGATCTACGGCGGCGACGGTGTGGTATTCGAGGCAAACGCAAAGAAGCAGCTTGCTCAGATCAAATCGCTCGGTTACGATAAACTGCCCGTATGTATGGCTAAGACTCAGTACAGCTTTTCGGACGACCCGACAAAGCTCGGCGCACCCGAGAACTTTACGGTAACGGTGAGAAATCTCAAAGTGTCCGCAGGCGCAGGATTTGTTGTTGCCCTCACGGGAACTATAATGACTATGCCCGGACTTCCGAAATCTCCCGCAGCAGAGAGGATAGACGTTGACGAGAACGGCGTTATCAGCGGATTGTTCTGATTTTAGAATAGTGTATAAATTCAGCCCGAAAGTGAGTAATTTCACCTTCGGGCTTTGTTATCGATAAATCAGTTTCTTGTTATTTCCAACTCGATGCATTTCCAATCCTCGCCGAATATATGATAATATTCATGTTCATCGGCTTCAATTTCACGGAACCCGACCGACTTATAACACCGGTAAGCAGGTTCGTTGTTTTCAAATACGCCGAGAGTTATTTTTTCGACTTTCAGAATGTCAAATGCGTACTTTACCGCAAGCTCAAGCATTTGTTTACCGTACCCTTTGCCGCGCTTTTTATCGTCTACTATAACAAAACCAAAACGCAGCGTCTTTTTTTCTTCGTCGGTAAAACGCATTATCATATGACCGACAACGCCCGATTCATCAAATGCAGTCCATGTAAAAAAGCTGTCGGAATATGCCGTCATGTTGTAATGCTCGTTCATATCCTCAGCTGTGATCGGATACTTTTCAAATCTGTCTGCGCACCATTTTCTGAAAGCTGTTTCATCGCCGATCCATGAAACAATAGTCTGAGCGTCGCATTGTTTATATGGTCTTAAACGTACCATCAGATCATCTCCTTTAAGAAATATTATAATTTTTTGTACAGTTTTTGTCAAGCAAAAATGAAAACACTCCCGAAATTTATCGGAAGTGTAAACCTGTGTTTTACTATGTTGTTGTGAGGTATTATTTGTCATATTCAAGCAGCAAATCTACAAATTCAAGTATCAGTTTTTTCTGTTTGTCGCTGCAAAGCATAATCTTCTCTGTGATCTCGTTCCTGAGATAAGTATCGTTGAGATGTGACGTTCCGTCAATGAGAAAGCTTACGTCGCAGTTTAAAAT
>CADBRK010000009.1 GCA_902797065.1 uncultured Ruminococcus sp. | reverse complement strand
TATAACAAACGTCGATGTCCCCCGCCTCTTTAGGCGGCGGGTTCCATACGTCCGTCGGTGGTGGGTTTAAATCCCCCACCGACGCCCAGAGGAGCTAAAGCTCCACGACGTTTGTTGACGTCGTCGCTCGCTCCAATCAAGCGAGCTTGTTGGAGCTTAGCTCCTCGTTTAAAGCAACCAAATCCGACAGAACGCCTGCCGGATTTCATTGTTGTTATTCTTCATCGTAATCCCCGGGTGAGTCGTAATCGTAATTACCATCGTCATAGTAATCTTCGTACTCATCAAAACGGCTGTTTTCCGAGTCGTCCCAGAAGGAATCCGACTGCCAATCATCTTCGGTATCGGTCGAAGTATCTACAAACGGGTCTTCATCGGGATTATAATCAACAAAGTCTTTGATAATCAATGACGAATTATCGAAACTCCACGTTTTATTTGCTTTGGGTATCAAGCTGTTTTCGGGGTCTTTGGTGACGTCTACGGTCACAATAAAGCCGCCGAGATTATTGCCCGAAATGCTGTATGTACACTTATCCGAATCTACAGGCACCGGAATATCGGTATTGTTGAACGCCTCAAGCTTAGGCACATAATACACAAGCCATCTGCCTTTATCGCCCTTATCAATATACAGCGGACCGTCTTCGAATGTGTATTTCTGCAAACCGGTTATATATTCCTCCAGGCAAATCTTGTTCTCTTTCATTGCTATTGCATGAGGAACACCGACGTATCTGAAATGCCATCCTTCATATCCGATTCCCGTGATATTTGTTTTATCCTCGGGGTATCTCAGGATAAAGCCGTAATTCATGCAGTTATCTGCAAGCCAGCTGTATACGCCTTCTCCGTCAAGCTCGATCATCTCGTCGTTATAGTTGTACGCAGCCGTATCAAAGCAGTAACCCGTCTGATGTTCGCTGTAACCGGGCTTTGCAACATAATACTGTGTTGACATCTCGCCGGTATGCTTGACCGAATCTTCATATATCTTTGTCTGATCTGCTCTGCTTCTGTAGGAGCTGGAGATAAGTATGCTTGTACCGCCCTTTTCTTTTTGGAAGTCATCGAAGAGTTTATTCATGGGTTTAAGCACAATGTTGTTGATATACATATCGTCGTCCTTGATACCCACTGAATCGGAAAGATGATCGTAAAGATTGATAAGATTATCTCCGTCTATCTTCGATTCGTACTGATAATTGACCAGGATAAGCTGGCCTTTGTTTACGTCCTCATTGAGAACGGAAATCGTCTTGTATCCCTCCGGAAGGTTGCTTTTATCGTCAAAAGCGTTGGGCGCTATCGCATCAGACGAAAGACCCGAAACGCTGTCGTAAGACGATGTGTTATCGGCTATCGCCTTTGAATCTGCCGCATTCTGCCTGTATACATTTATCTTATGACCGGAAACCAGCACCGTAGCCATACCCGACAGAAATACCACTGCAACGATCATCGCCAGAAATCCGCTTGGGATAAGCTTCTTTTCTTTTTTCTTCATGCTTTCACCTCCGATGGATTATTAAGGATATTTTACTCATATTTTGATCTTGCGGAAAGACTTCTTGCCTCTCTTGACAACAATTTCGCCCTTGGAAGAGATCTCATCCTTTGTGATCAGATATGCGGGATCGGTGATCTTCTCACCGTCAACCGTCACTCCCCCTTGGGTAACGTTTCTTCTTGCCTCACTCTTTGAAGGCGCCAGAGCTGCTTTTACAAGAAGATCGACAATATTGATGCTGCCGTCGGCAAAATCTGCGTCTTCAAGTACAGTTGTAGGTATATTATCACTGTCTGCACCGCCTGCAAAAAGCGCTCTTGCAGCCTGCTGAGCCTTCGTCGCTTCTTCCTCGCCGTGGATCATCTTTGTAGTCTCGAAAGCGAGGATCTCCTTTGCTTTATTGAGTTCTGCGCCCTCAAGCTTTTCAAGCTCTGCGATCTCTTCAAGCGGCAGGAATGTTATCATCTTGATGCACTTGATTACATCTGCATCGTCAATATTTCTCCAGTACTGATAGAACTCGTACGGCGTTGTCTTTTCGGGGTCGAGCCACAATGCGCCCTTCTGAGTTTTGCCCATCTTCTTGCCCTCTGATGTGAGCAGAAGGTTGATAGTCATAGCATATGCATCTTTGCCGAGCTTGCGTCTGATAAGCTCCGTACCGCCGAGCATATTGCTCCACTGGTCGTCGCCGCCGAACTGCATGTTGCAGCCGTACTTCTGATACAATGCGTAGAAGTCATAGCTCTGCATTATCATATAGTTGAACTCAAGGAAGCTGAGTCCTCTCTCGAGTCTCTGCTTGTAGCACTCTGCGGTAAGCATTCTGTTTACGCTGAAATGAGCGCCTACTTCGCGCAGAACATCTACATAATTAAGCTCAAGCAGCCAATCGGCGTTGTTCACCATGATAGCCTTGCCGTCGGAGAAATCTATGAACTTGCTCATCTGCTTTTTAAAACACTCGCAGTTGTGCTCGATGATCTCCTTTGTAAGCATCTGACGCATATCCGTTCTGCCCGAAGGGTCGCCTATCATACCCGTTCCGCCGCCTACAAGAACAATAGGTCTGTTGCCTGCCATCTGCAGTCTTTTCATAAGGCAAAGCGCCATAAAATGACCTACATGCAGACTGTCCGCCGTCGGATCAAAGCCTATATAGAACGTAGCCTTACCCGTGTTGATAAGCTCTCTTATTTCTTCCTCGTCTGTTACCTGTGCAATAAGTCCTCTTGCCTGTAACTCTTCGTATACTCCCATGATCTCAATCCTTTCCAAATAATACTATATCGACGATTCCCGCACCTATAGTAATAGTTTCTTTTAGTCTACAATCTAACTCTATTGTATTATAGCAGGAATTTGACTCGAAATTGTTACTAAATTGTTACAAAAACCGCGAATTTATTAAAAATTAGATATTTTTCGCAATCCTTGTAATCGCCATGTAAAAACATCGCCCGATATTTCGGACGATGCACAATAATCAGTTTTTAGCGGAAGGCTTATGTTCACTGAAAGAAACACTGCCGCCGTCATCATCTATCACTACATACCACCCTTTTTTAAGTTCCGAAGGAGCTTTTATTTCTTTTTTATCAAGTGCAAACATTTTCTTATCCTTATCCATGCAAATAACATATTTGCCGTCTATCATATCTACTTTCAGGATCATTATAATATCTCCTTGTCATTTAAATTGAGTTATAATTTTGTACTCCGAACCGTCGCTTTCAATAACAATATTCCCCGAATAATCGGTGCGGTACAAATTGCACCCGTAATCTATTATTCTGCGAATGACTTTGTCATCGGGAATATAATCTGTCTGTTCGACGCTTATTACTGCGTCGTCGGGATCTGCGGCACGAAGAAATGCGTCAGTAACGGAATTCGCTCTTCCCTGACAAGCGATCAATATCACATCACAGCTGATATTTTCGCCTCGGGAGATCAGATCGTCACGGGCTTTCTTTGAAGTGTTGCCCATAAAGAGCATGACGAACTCACCGTATGTCAGCCGGACAGCCAGAGAATTATCGCTTTTCTTTTCATCGGTCTTATCCGGCGAAATAATTCTCAGCGTCATTTCGCCGAAGGATATTTCGTCTCCGCTTACGGCATATTCCACCGGCGTGTTTTTCGTGTCAAGTATATTCAGCAGGTCGTCATACTCCTGCGGCGTCTTTGCGTTATTGCAGCCGCAGGTGACAAACCTATCTATACGGACTGTTTCTGCCACCTCGCACATACTGCCGATATATCTCTCGTCCGGGCAGCTCAGTACCGCAAGATCAATTTTGTCTATATTCTCCGATCTCAGTTTATCGGCGATATTGTTCTGAAGCTTTTGCATTCCGCTGTCTATCAGTATACAGTGATCTTCAAAGCACACCAGCACGCAGTTCGCATTCCCGACATCAAATACGGTAACGCTCAGCGGATAACCTCCGCTTTCTTCATAGACCGAAGCGATCCTTGAAAAGGTGAATATATTCCTCCACACACCGCAAGCGTCCATAATGTACGAGACAGACAACAGCAGCAGTGCCGTGCAGACCGTGATCAGAATTCTGATCTTATGCTTTGCAGCCTTAAGCTGCTTTGTTTTATTCTTATCAATCATTTTTGTTGATCTTGCGTTCGATATTCTGCTGAGGTGTAAGCAGCACCTTTCGGGATTTGCTTCCCTCGTGAGGACCGACTATGCCCATCTGTTCCATAGTATCTATCATACGTCCCGCACGTGCATATCCCACCTTGAGTTTCCTCTGCAAAAGCGATGTGCTTGCCTGCCCTGCGTTGACCACAATATCAATAGCTTGTTCGAGCATCGGATCAGCATCGTCAAAATCTTCGTCTCCGCCGGTCGATTTACCCGAGCCTTTTATCGCTATGCTCTCCTCTGCGATACGGTCGATCTCCTCGACAATGCTGTCGTCATAATCTGAAGAAGCAAACCGCTTGATATAACTCGTAACAGCCTCTATATCTGCGTCGGAAGAAAAACCTCCCTGAACTCTTATCGGCTTGGGCGCTTCGACAGGTTTATAAAGCATATCGCCCTTACCGATCAGCTTTTCGCCGCCGCCCATATCGAGAATGGTTTTTGAATCGACAGCCGACGCAACCTTCAGAGAAATTCTGCTCGGAATATTTGCCTTGATAACGCCTGTGATGACATTTACGCTCGGACGCTGAGTTGCGATAACCAAGTGCATTCCTGCGGCTCTTGCCTTTTGCGCAAGGCGGCAGATAGATTCTTCCACTTCTCCGGGTGCTACCATCATAAGATCGGCAAGCTCGTCTATAGCTATGATGATCTTCGGCATGCGTTTTCTCGCCATCGGCGGCATATATTCGCCGTCTACTACCTCGCCCTTGTCGTTCTCGTACTGTTCTTCGTCAAACTCCTCTTCGGGGTACTCCAACAGATTCCTGTCAACCATTGCATTATAGCTGTCAATGTCTTTTACGTTATGCATGGAGAACTCGTTGTATCGTTCCTCCATCTCTTTGACCGCCCAGTTAAGAGCACCGGCAGCCTTTTTGGGGTCTGTAACAACAGGTACCAGCAGATGAGGTATTCCCTTGTACTTGGTGAATTCAACCATTTTGGGGTCTATCATCATCATCTTGACTTCGTCCGGCGACGATTTGAAAAGAATACTCATCAGTATCGAATTAACGCACACCGATTTACCCGAACCTGTAGTACCGGCTATCAGCAAATGCGGCATGCTTGCAAGATCCATCACAACTATCTGATCCGAAACGTCTCTTCCGAGAACGCAGGCAAGCTTACTCTTGTGATTTCTGAATTCATCGGAATCAATAAGCTCCCGCATCGTCACGGGTGTTACCGTTTTATTCGGCACTTCGATACCGATAGCAGGTTTGCCCGGAATAGGCGCTTCTATTCTTACACCGTCTGCTGCAAGTCCGAGCGCAATATCATCGGAAAGACTTGTGATCCTCGCTATCTTCACACCGGGCGCAGGCTTTATCTCATATCTTGTGATGGACGGTCCTCTGCAGTAGCCCGTTATCTTCGCACCTACAGAAAAGCTGTCGAGAGTATCTATAAGCTTCTGAGCACTCTCTTTAAGTTCCGCCTTGTAGCTGACCTTGCTGCGTACGCTCTCCGTCAGTAGTGTAACAGGCGGATATTTGTACTTCGGCTTCGGTTTGGGCATCGGTGCCGGCGACGCCGAAGGCTTCCTGATAAAATCGTTGATCTCGTTTTTAATCGGAACGGTAGACGGGTCAAACTGTTTCTGGTGCGGATCTGTTTTCACGGGATTCTGCTTCTTCATGGTAATTTTCTGAGCCACCTCGGAAGCATCGCGGGCAACATCATCATCGAACACCACATCGTCAAACAATCCTGCGGTCAGTTCACTGTCAGAATAATTTTCGACGCTTTTCTTCGGTTCATCCGAATCTATATCAATATCTATACTGTAGCTTTCGCCTTCATTTTCCGCACGGTCTTCAAACAACGCATGCACGGCTTCCAGATCATCTGCGCTCGTCTCTGCGTCACGGTTTTCGTCCGAATCAAAATAATCATCCGATTCGTCAATATCTGTATCTTCCGCGGCAATGTCGTCCGTTTTTTCGGTATCGGATCTGTCCGACTCATAGTCCGAAGTCTCCTCGTCATAATCGTCGTCAAAATATGCGTCGTCTGCGATTTTGACAGGATTTTTTTTGAGTCTGCGCTTTTTGACATCTCCGGTAACATCTTTAAACCAATCCGACGCATGATCGAACAAATACTTATATATATTCTTGATCGGAATATCCAGTGCAAACACCATAAGCACGAGCAGCACAAGTATTATCAGAATACGTGCAGGCGTTATTCCGAACAGCTTCACAAAAGGAAATCCGAATAAAAAGCCCCATGCGCCGCCGCCCTTATACAGAACGCCCTCGGCAAGAACCTGTTTAACGGCTTTTCCCTCGTCATATGTAAAAATATATATAAGCGCATTCAGAGCCGTTATCATACCTGCGATAAATCCTGTGCGAAACCACAGCTTAGGGATCTTTGTGTCAAGCATCTCCGCAATTGCCAGAAACAGCAGAAGTGCCGGCCAGAACAATGCAAGAAAGCTGAACACACCGCGTACGGTATTATGCATCCAAAGCCATACAAGATCTCCGGGAATAAATATTACCGCCGTAAGTATTGCAGACGATATGAACATAATGAGAGATCTTTTCTGAGTTCTCGCAAGAACTTCCTCTTCACTGAATGTCTCGGTCTTTTTTTGAGCAGGTTTTTTGTCGATCACTTTCTTATCTTCATTTTTTTTATTCGCTTTCTTTTTCTTTTCTTCTGCCAACTGCATTCACCCCTTAATCATACACACAATTATCCAAACGTCAAAGCCGCTCCGCTGAATAAATTTTTACCCGCCATAAGTTCCACGGCGCCTATCACAATTACAGCAATACCGACAAGCGCGGTATATGCAACGAATATACCTGTTCTGTCCTTTGCAAGCATCCACTTAAAAAGCTTAATGGCAAAGAATCCTACTACCATTGCCGTTATCATACCGATTATCATTGCACCCGTGCTGACTGCAAAAGTATCCTGCGTACCCTGAGCCTCAAGAGCATCTTTTGCCTCGAGCAATGCCGCTGCCAGAATAGACGGAATACCCAGAACAAACGTATAATCAAGCGCCACCTGCTTGTTGAGTCCTCTGAGTTCGCCCATGGCAAGTGTCGAGCCGGAACGTGACAATCCCGGGAACACAGCCGCCAGACACTGCGTGATACCAACAAATACTGCGTCTACGGTTTTCATTCTTCTGCGGCCGGGTTCTTTGAGAACATTTGTCGATCTTGCCTTTGTGTTATCAAGAGCTTTGATACCTACCCACAGCATGATACTTGTTGCAAGCTCGGCAAATCCCGTAATGATAAAATAACCCGAATTGCCCTGCCATACCTCTGCAAGGTCTTTTCCGCTGAGTCCGCCCGAACCCGGGATAGGCACAAACAGCAAGAACAGGGGCAGTAATCCGATGAACAGCATTACAAGCAGATTCTTGTCGCCGTCCATTTTGCTCCATTTGAATTTTCCTGTGAAAATATCCTTTATAAGACCGAAAAGTGCCTTTATCAGCCTGATTATCAGCTTGTAGTAAACAGCGCACACCGCAAGAAGCGTACCGACGTGAAGCATTACGTTAAAAAACAGGTTGCCCTCCATATCTACACCCATAACGTGCTGAAATATAGTCAGATGTCCACTGCTGCTCACAGGGAGAAACTCCGTCAACCCCTGAACGATTCCCAGTATTATTGCCTGAATAATATTCATACTTATGTACTCCTTTTTTCGAAATTCGGAGATATGCTGTTCAGCCGCTCCGTTTTACAATATCGGTGATAATATATATGTATGGGATTTTCGCTTTAAATTTCCATCGAAAATCCCCGCCGTCAGCTTTTTATCATCTCTTTGAGTTTTTTAAGCGCAAGGCTGAGGTCACCCACACAGTCGATCAACCCCTCCTCGACTGCGCTTTTGCCTTCAAGCACCGTACCAACGTCCATCACAAGCTCGCCAGTTGTCATAACCAGGCGGTTGTATCTCTCCGCTGTGATGCGTGAGTTGTTCGCCACAAAGTTGTTAATGCGCTGCTGCATTCGCTGAAAATACTCAAATGATTGTCTGACTCCTAAGGTAAGCCCCGTCGATCTTACGGGATGTATCGTCATGGACGCGCTCGGCGCAATGAACGAATACTTTGCCGCCACGGCAAGCGGAACACCGATAGAATGTCCGCCGCCCAATACAAGCGAAACCGTCGGCTTTGTCATTCCTGCCAAAAGCTCGGCTATCGCCAGACCTGCCTCGATGTCTCCCCCGACTGTATTGAGGAGCACCAGCAATCCGTCGATCTCGCTGTCTTCTTCAATAGAAACCAGCTTCGGAATAACGTGCTCGTATTTGGTAGTCTTGTTCTGCGGCGGCGATTCGATGTGACCCTCGATCTCGCCGATGATCGTCAGACAGTATATACGACAATCTCCGCCTTCCACAGTAACCGAACCTGTTCGCTCGATCCCGTCTTCGGGAGCTTCGGCTTCGGACTGCTTCTTCGACGAACGCTTTTTTGTTTCCTTTTCCTTAGAAATAATATCACCGTTACTGTACATAATACACACCTCAGAGATAATATTCCCCCAAGTGGTACTAGCATACATCCTATATTATACCATTAATTACAAAATGATACAAGATGTTAACATAAAAAACATTTAAACTTTTTTTGACGCACTTTTGTAACAAAGTCGTAATAAAGTTGTGATACAATGATAGAAAGTACACTAAATTACCGTAAAAGCATATTAATAGCATATTTTTCTGTAATGCAATTATAATTCCGCATGATTATTGTATGCTAAAATAAATATATTTATGAGGTTAACAAAATGACAGATATAATAATGCTGATCTCCATATTGATACTTGTTATCTTCTCTTCCTTTTTCAGTTCTATGGAGACAGCGATCAACGCATGCAGCCGTGCAAGGCTGCAGAATATGCAGGAAAACGGTGTAAAAGGCAGTTCAACTGCACTCTTGTTTCTTGATAAATATGAAAAAGCAATAACAACTCTGCTGATCGGCAACAACATAGTAAACATCGGAGCGTCCGCCATTGCAACCGTACTGTGTACAAAGATATGGGGAAACTACGGTGCAGCCATCAGCACAGGAATGCTCACATTGATAATACTCACATTCGGCGAGATCATACCGAAATGCTATGCCAAAGAAAATAGTGAGAAACTTGCTGTACAATTTGCAGGAATAGTTTATTTTTTGATGATAATACTTACTCCGCTGTCACTGCTTTTCATTAAGATCAATGCGCTTGCGATGAAAATGTCAGGAAACAAGAACAATACGCCGTCCGTGACGGAAGACGAGCTGAAATTCATCATCGAATCCATCGAGGAAGAAGGCGTACTTGAAGAAGCGGAAAGCGAAATGGTACAATCGGCGCTGGAATTCGACGAAAAAACCGTGCTTGACATTCTTACTCCCCGAGTTGACGTGTTGTCTATCGACATTGACGACGAGATAAACGAGATCACGAACTCTATTATCAGCGAACGCTATTCGAGAATACCCGTATACAAAGACAGCATTGATAACATAATCGGAATACTGCACACACGAGATTATCTTGAAATACTTGCCAAAGGTGAAACACCCGATCTGAGCAAACTTATACAGCCGCCGTTTTTTGTGTATAAAACAAGGAAGCTTTCCGCACTGCTTGCAGACTTCAAGAAAAAACAGGTTCATATAGCCATTGTAGCCGATGAATACGGCGGTATGCTGGGTATTGCGACAATGGAAGATCTGCTTGAAGAATTAGTCGGAGAAATATGGGACGAGGACGAGGAGATCGAACAGCCGTGCAGGAAGATCGGCGATTCAAGCTATGAGATCAGCGGAGATATGCCGCTTGAAGATATGCTCGAATTATTTGATATACCCGAAAAGGACGTTGAATCCGCAAGCAAGTC
>CADBRK010000008.1 GCA_902797065.1 uncultured Ruminococcus sp. | reverse complement strand
GCAAGCTCTCTCTGGAGTCCGAGCAGGAAATCGCGTACCATAGGAATCTTTGAAACATCGGAAGCTTTGAGAGACACCTCCTCCGTGCGTATCTTATCGCTGATATTCTCTCCGTTAAGCAAAACGCACTGTACACCGTTATCGTACACTATCTCTATCGCCGTTGTATGAAGCATATTTTCAAGCGAATTTTTGTTATTAATATCTATTCCGTTCTTAATTGCTGAAAAAGCTATCGCGCGGTACAAAGCACCCGTGTCCACATGAACAAACCCCAGCCTCTTTGCCGCTTCGGTACAGATGGAGCTTTTCCCTGCGCCGGAAGGACCGTCTATTGCAACATTCATTATAAATCACACCTCTTCATTCAGAATAGACTTTCCCGCAAGAAAGCCCGTCGAAAACGCTATCTGTAAATTAAAGCCGCCCGTATAAGCGTCCACGTCTATTACTTCTCCTGCAAAATACGATCCTTTGCACAGCTTTGACTGCATCGTCTTGGGGTCTATCTCTTTGACCTTTATTCCGCCCGACGTAACTATCGCCTCTGCAATAGGGCGAAAGGCTTTAAATGTAAGCGTTAGTTTTTTTATCGTTCCAAGCAGCGAGAGCCGCTCGGTTTTTGTTATCTCATTGCATTTCTTATGAGGATCAATTCCCGAGAGCATCACCGATACGGGGATCATCTTCTTAGGCAGCAGATCACCCAGTGAATTTATCAGGTCTTTATTCCGGTACTTCTCAAAATCCCCGATAATCCTGCGGTCAAGCTGTTCGTCGCTCAAAGCAGGTTTTAAATCTATCACAAAGCTGTACTCCGGGCTTTTTTTCAGATCCATGTGGGAGCTTGCGCTCAGTACCATCGGACCGGATAATCCGAAATGCGTAAACAGCATCTCACCGAAATCGGAATAAATTTCTTTATTCTTATTGTTATACACTTTCAGCGATACATTTTTCAGCGACAGCCCCTGAAGCTCGGCGCACCATTTCTCGTTTACCTCAACGGGTATCAGCGACGGTACGGGCTGAGTGATCGTATGCCCTGCCTGCGAAGCAAGAGTATAGCCGTAACCGTCCGAGCCTGTCTGCGGATAAGAGCAGCCGCCGCAGCATATTATCACGGCGTCCGATGTATATTTCCCGTTCTCCGTCACAACTCCTGTTACGGTGTTGTTTTCGATAATCAGATCGGTCACGCTGTCGTTGACCAATTTTATGTTGTATTTCAGTATCTGTCGGAACAGAGCGTCGATTATATCCATAGACTTATCCGAAACCGGGAAAACCCTGTTCCCTCTTTCTGTTTTCAGAGGTACGCCGCACTGTTCAAAAAACGCCATGGTGTCCTGCGGAGAAAATGCAGCGAACGCGCTGTACAAAAAGCGGCTGTTTGTCGGCACCGACGCCATGAGCGTATCAGTATCACAGTTATTGGTGACGTTGCACCTTCCCTTTCCTGTGATAAGGAGCTTTCTGCCGATCTTGGGATTTCTGTCGATAAGCGTAACAACAAGCCCCCGCTTTGCCGCCGTGATCGCAGCCATGCAGCCCGACGCGCCCGCACCCACGACAATAATGCTTTTACTGGTCATCTTTTTTGCTTTCTCCGTTCTTTATATACAGATCGTATCTGTCCCAGATACTCTCAAGCTGTTTAAACGTCTGAGTTACCTCTTCCTTTTTCTGCTCCACAGTTGCCACTATAAGAGCATTTATAAGACTCAGCGGCGCAACAAGAGAATCCACCACCGAAGCCATATCGCTCTTGGCGATAAGCACACAATCGGCTATTGCCGTTACGGGCGAGGTCATGCTGTCGGTAATTGCGATAACGTGCGCACCCTGTGACGCTGCAAAGGTCATCGCCTCGACTGTAGACGACGAGTATCTCGGGAAGCTTATGCCTATCATGACGTCCTGCTTATCTATGCGGAAAAGCTGTTCGTACATCTGAGTTTTGCTCGTTGTTTCGATGATCTTAACATTCCCGAAAATAAGCTCGAAATAATAACCCAGAAATCTTGCAAGCGCAAAGGAGCTTTTCACCGCAAAGATATAGATTGTTCTTGCGTTGACAATATCATTGACCGCATTGACAAAAGAATCGTCGTTATTCTCGTCCATCGTCTTTTTGATAAGCTTTATATCCTGATTCAGAACACTCGAAAGCACGTTGCCGTAATCTATTCTGTCGGAGGCAACGTCGATTCTCTGCACAGATGTAAGCTTATCTCTTATCATCTCCTGCATAGCCCGCTGCAGTTCGGGATAACCTTCGTAGCCTATCTCGGTTGCAAACCTTACAACGGTAGATTCGCTCACGCCTACATTCTCACCCAGCTTTGAGGCTGTCATGTACGCAGCTTTTTCATAACGTGTAGAGATATAATCTGCAATAAGCTTCTGCCCCTTTGATAAACCGCTGTAGGAGCTGCTTATTCTGTCAAGTAAATTATGCACAACTTATCCCCCTTTAATGACATCAAGTGAATATCTCCGCAGACGGAGATACCCACTCAATCCAATATACTATTCATCTTCGTCGAAGAAAACATCGTCGTCATCTTCATCATCGGCTACGATATGCCCGTCCTCATACGCTACTCTCGGCAGCGGTTCAACACGAACCGTCTGTTCGGTTGCAAATCCGAGTTTGACAAGTCTGCCGTTGACCTTCTCGCCGCAAATCTGATATATAACGGCAAATACAGGTACGCTCATCAGCATGCCGACAAAGCCGAACAGACCGCCGCCGACAAGTACGCTGAACATTATCCAGAAGCCCGAAATTCCGAGCGTGTTGCCGAGGATCTTCGGACCTATGACATTGCCGTCAAGCTGCTGTATGATTATGATAATTATTCCGAAAATAAGCGCCTGCCACGGGTCGATCATGACCAGAAGTATCACGCCCGGAATTGCGCCGATTATCGGCCCGAAGAACGGGATAATATTTGTTATCCCGACAAAAACGCTGAGCAGAACAGCATACTCTATACCTACGATACGCAGTACAATAAAGCACATTACTCCTATGATAGTGGAATCTATCAGCTTTCCGTAGAGGAACTTTCCGACTTTATTGTTACATATATCAACAGTGCGCAAAACCCTGCCGAGGAATTTCTGCGGAACGAGTGCGTATGTCATCTTTTTGACCTGATTCATCAGCGTCTCTTTATTCGCAAGATAATAGATCGATACGATAACGCTCAGCAGGAAATTATAAAATACATTATATACATTCTTAGTGAAATCGAATATATGAGGGAACAGATAATTCGTGAGTCCCTGCATAATAGCGTTAATATCAAACAAAGCTGTATTATCGCCCGATGAACCCGAACCGATATGTTCCTGAATAAACGAATTCAGATCCTCGAACATCTCCGACATGACTTCGTATTTAAATCCGAACTTTGCGGCTACATTGAACACCCATTCCTGGAAAGATACATAGTAGACCTCAAAGTTATCAACTACGCCCTGTATACTGTTGGTGATCTGCGGTATAATTATGCTGAGCAAGAGAACTATTACAGCAAACAGTATTACATAGGTGAATATAAGTGAAAGGGGTTTTCTCAGTCTTACGACAAATTCGTCGCCCTTATTTTTGATTTTAGACGGCTCTTTATCCATAAAAACAAATGCTTTATTCATAAAGAACATATACGGGATATTAAGCACATAAGCAAGAACAAAACCCACCATAAACGGAGTAAGGACTTTAATAATGTTATGTCCGATTCCGATGATAAGATCTAATCTCGTAAGAACCAGCACACATATTCCCGCAAATGCGATCAGCGACAATATTGATTTAAACGTCCCTTTGGACATTGATCCCCCTCCTTTCACGAAACTTGTACCATTATACTCTATAATATACCAAATCCGACAAAATGTAAAGTGCCGAAATAAAAATTATCCGAACAGCGACATCTGATTTGATTCCGGCAGATCTCCGAACGCGCCTATTTCTCTGAGTGTCTCAATAACAGTCTTGGACACCTTCGATTTCGCCTGAATATCCTCGATCGACAGAAAATCGCCCTCTTTTACAACTCTGACAAGGCTCTCCGCAGCGGCTTCACCCACACCGGGCATCGAAGAATACGGCAATCTGAGTGCGTCGCCTTCGATAACGAATTTCTTTGCCTCTGATTTATATATGTTGATCGGCAGGACTTTTATCCCCCTTGCAAGCATCTCGTTTACGATCTGCAGTGTAGCAAGGTCGGTCTTATCCTTTGCGTTAGCCGAATTTCCTTTATTGATTATATCTCTGATCTTTTCTTCTACGGCAGGTTTTCCTTTGAGCGCCGATTCAGCGTCAAAGCTTTCACCGCGTACCGTAAAGTACGCCGCATAATAAGCGAGCGGTTCATGCACCTTATACCAGCCGAGTCTCAGAGTCGAGATCATATATGCCGCCGCATGCGCTTTCGGGAACATATACTTTATCTTCATGCATGAATCAATGTACCACTGGGGCACATTATGTGATTTCATAGCCTCGATATGATCTTCCGTAAGCAGCTTTGTGGCTTTGCCCTTACGTACTATCTCCATGATCTTAAAAGCCATCTTTGGTTCAAGCCCTTTATGGAGAAGGTATGTCATGATACTGTCACGTGTTCCGATAACCTCGGAGATAGTACATGTGCCGTTTTTGATAAGGTCGGCGGCGTTGCCTATCCACACGTCCGTACCGTGAGAAAGACCCGAGATCTGCAAAAGGTCGGAGAATGTCTTTGGCTGCGATTCGACAAGCATCTGACGTACAAAGCTTGTGCCCGACTCGGGCAGAGAGAATGTACCCGTCTGAGAGTCTATATCCTCGGGCTTTATTCCGAGAGCCTCGGTAGACGTGAACAGCGACATTACCTCGGGATCGCTCATAGATACGTCCATAACGCTGATACCCGTGAATTCCTCAAGATAGTGATATATCGTCGGAACATCGTGACCAAGCTCGTCGAGCTTACAGATAGTATCGTGTATGGAATGGAAATCGAAGTGTGTTGTAATATTATCGGACTTCTGATCGTTTGCGGGGCGCTGTATCGGGCAGAAATCAAACACGCTCATTCCTCTCGGAACGACAACCATGCCGCCGGGGTGCTGACCCGTCGTTCTCTTGATACCCGTACAGCCCTGCGCAAGCCTTTGCTCCTCGGCTTTGTGGTATATCTTCTGATTCTGCTCCGCATATTTCTTTACATAACCGAATGCTGTCTTATCTGCAACTGTGGCGATAGTACCCGCCTTGAACACGTTTTCCTTTCCGAAAAGATGTTCCGTGTATCTGTGAGAGTGCGACTGATACTCGCCCGAGAAGTTAAGATCAATATCGGGGACTTTATCGCCGTCGAAGCCTAAGAATGTTTCAAACGGGATCTCGTGACCGTCACGGTGGTACGGCGTACCGCATTTCGGGCAGTTCTTTGCGGGGAGGTCAAAACCCGAACCCACGCTGCCGTCCGTGATGAACTCGCTGTTCTTACATTCGGGATTGGGGCACAGATAGTGCGGACAAAGCGGATTTACCTCGGAAATACCCGACATCGTCGCAACGAATGACGAGCCTACCGATCCTCTTGAACCAACGAGATAGCCGTGCGCCTCGGAGTCTGCAACAAGCTTCTGAGCTGTCATATACAGCACCGAAAAGCCGTGCTTTGTGATCGAACCCAGCTCTCTGTCAAGACGTGCCTGCACAATTTCGGGCAGCGGATCGCCGTACATCTTCTTTGCGCGCTCCCATGTGATGGTAGTAAGCTGCTCCTCTGCGCCGTCGATAAACGGCGGAAAATTGCCGTCGGGAATCGGCTTGATCTGCTCTATCATGTCGGCGATCTTATTTGTGTTTTCGACTACTATTTCATACGCCTTTTCTTCTCCGAGATACTCAAACTCTTTGAGCATTTCTTTCGTTGTACGCAGATACAGCGGCGCCTGATGATCTGCGTCGTCAAACCCTTTGCTTGCCATTATTATCTTACGGTACTCCGACATGTACGGGTCAAGAAAGTGTACGTCGCATGTCGCAACAACGGGTATACCGAGATCCTCGCCAAGCTTTATTACGGTTTTATTAAAGTTGATAACTCCCTCGATCGAATCCACGTAATTGTTCCTAACCATGAATTCGTTGTTTCCGAGAGGCTGGATTTCGAGGTAATCATAGAACGAGGCTATTTCTTTAAGCTCCTCATATGATTTTTCACCCTTTACTATCGCATGGTACAGCTCGCCTATCTCACAGGCGCTGCCTAAAAGAAGCCCCTCTCTGTGACGCATAAGCACCGACTTTGGAATCCTCGGCCGTCTGTAGAAGTAATTCAGATGAGCATACGATATTAGCTTATACAGATTTTTAAGCCCCGTAAGATTCTTAACAAGAATTATCTGGTGATATGTTTTCAGCTTTTTCAGTTCCTCCATGGGCAGCTGAGAACAGTTCTCGCATATAGCGTCTTCGCCCTCGAAAGGCTTGCTGTTTTCGGAAACGGTATCATCTACAAAATACGCCTCGGTACCGTAAATGACCTTAATATTGCCGCCGCTTTTTTGTATATCGTTAAGCGTGTTCATAGCCTCGGGGAACGCCTGCGCAACACCGTGATCTGTAATCGCAATAGCGGGCATACCCCACTGAAATGCCCGTTTTATAAGGTCGCCCGCAGGCGTCACGCCGTCCATATCGGACATATTTGTATGCAGATGAAGCTCGCATCTCTTGACGGGAGCTTTATCAACGACTTTGACTTTCTGTGCGGTAGCTATCGAAACGGCATGCATTACGATCTCGTTATCGTAGCGGTCAAACTGCACGTCTCCCTTAACAACGATAGTCGAACCTGCTTTGAGAATATCAAGCGGTTTGCATTTGTCTATATTCTCAATGAGCTTGACAGTCATCGAGCTTGTGTAATCGGTTATAAGAATAGTTATAATATTTTTCTTTCCGTCCTTCGTCGTGCGGAAATCCAGGCTGAAAATATCGCCCCATATCATGCAGCTGCCCGTCTCACCGGTGAGAGTATTGATCGGGATCGTGCTTACCTTTGTGATGGCTCTGCCGTAAAGCGGCTTTGCGCTCTTATCGGCGATCACCGGCACAAGCGTATCTCCCTCGCGGACTTCTATTTCGGGCGCGGATTTTTCTATCTTCTCACGCCTTTCGTCAGCCGCATGCATAGTTTCTTCGTGCTGTTCCACTTTTTCTATTGCTTCTTCACGCGCTTTAAGCTCCTCTAAATGCTGCTGCATTTCTATATAATCACGGTTATCGGAGCTCATAACGGTAACTCCCTCAAACTCGACGGAATACCGCTTTTCAAACATATTAAAAATCGCATCGGAGATAAGGCGATCGGCATTCTGCCCCTTGATGACAGCCTCTCCGCCGTGATACAGAGTGATGATAAATCTGTTATCCTCGATCCTTGCTTCTGCGTCCTTGAAGGTACCGTTCAGCGTTGCGTTGTCACGCTTCAAGTGTACAACAATATCATGGAAATACTCCGCCGAGAATAATTCGGGGGGATATTTTGCTGTCACACGAACGCTGCCAAGCTCCAGATTCCTTTTCAGCTCATTTTCCAGCATAAGAACATCGTTCTGCGAGATAAGCTTGACGAACCTGACTATTACATTCATCGTCTTATCCTGCGTATTTATTTTTACATTCATTTCCGAGGGAATGCCGTCGGCGAGTCTGCCGAGCAGCTCATCAGATGCAAACCCTCTCAATGCTTCAAAAAATTTACTCAAATCATGCCTTCCCTTTCTTAAAACTGCTGCAGTATATTACAGTTTATCTATCTCTTCCATCAAAGTATCGAGCAGCATATCTTCCGGTACTTTGCGTATTATCTCTCCCTTTTTAAACACAAGTCCTACGCCGTCGCCGCCAGCGATACCTATATCGGCTTCTCTCGCTTCTCCCGGGCCGTTCACGACGCAGCCCATAACTGCAACGGTGATACTCTTGCGGCAGTCCGCAAGTCTCTTCTGGGCTTCGTTTGCGATAGAGATAAGGTCTATTCTCGTTCTGCCGCATGTCGGACAGGAAATAAACTTTACCCCGCTCGTGTCAATATCTATTGCTTTGAGAATATCCTTTGCGGCATACACCTCTTTAACGGGCTTATCCGTCAAAGATACTCTGATCGTATCTCCTATGCCGTGCATAAGCAGCGAGCCTATCCCTGCGGCGGATTTAATAAGCCCCATTCGCTCCGTTCCGGCTTCTGTAACTCCGAGGTGCAGAGGATAACCGCACTTTTCGCTTGCAAGCTCATAAGCCTTTATCATAGTGCCTACGGTAGATGATTTCATCGAGAGAACTATATCGTAAAAGTCGAACTTCTCAAGAAGCGACGCATGATACAATGCGCTCTCGCACAGCGCTTCGGCTGTAGGTGAACCGTATTTTGCAAGAATGTTCTTTTCAAGAGAACCCGAGTTTACGCCTATCCTGATAGGGATATTCCGTGAACGGCAAGCCCTTACGACCTCGTGAACTCTGTCGTCGCTGCCAATATTGCCCGGGTTTATGCGAACTTTGTCTATACCTGCATTCACGGACTCTATCGCAAGCCTGTAGTCAAAATGAATATCCGCAACTATCGGAACACTTACTTCCTTTTTTATTGCTTCTATCAGCTTAACGGCAGCCATATCGGGAATCGCTATTCTGATTATCTCACAGCCTGCCTGTTCAAGCTCTTTTGCCTGCCTGACGCTGCCCTCAATATCGGTTGAGGGTACATTAAGCATAGACTGTACGGAGATAGGCGCACCGCCTCCGATCTCGACATTTCCTGCTTTAACTCGAATTTTACTGCTCATGGTCTGCTCTCCTATCCTATAAACCCTGTTCCGTTAAAAATCTTGATAATATCGTTGATCGTGATGAACCCTATGAATGCAAGCAGAATAAGGAATCCTATCGTGTGGATCATGCCCTCGACTTTCTGAGGTATCGGCTTTCTTATTATCACTTCGATAAGCATAAACAGGAATCTTCCTCCGTCAAGCGCAGGCAGCGGCAGGACGTTTACTATACCGAGGTTCACCGTAATTATCATCATAATATACAGAATATTGTTGACAGCATCGCCGAATCCCGATTGAAGACCTACCTGAGCCGCCTGTTTCACGACAGACGCCGTTCCTACGGGACCCGCAATATCATTCATGCCGAATCTGCCCGTAACAAGCCCCGCAAGGCTGATCCAGACTACTTTAACTACCGAATACGTACTCTTTGCCGATTCCGTTATCAGAGTTCCGATGTTCTTCTTGATGGGTACAACGGAAAAATCGAGCGCAACCATAGGTTCGCCGTCGTCGCCGAGATATGTGTAAAAGTCTACATTTTCGACGGTGATACGCTGACCGTCCCTGATAACGTCTACATCGGTGCGGAAACGCCTGCGTTCGGGCATGAACTCACGTTCTTCGGGCTTATAATCTATCCCGGCAAGCTGATTTACTTTTGCGATAGTCTCGCTTGTTATCTTATCTGCTTCTTGTGTTGATGTACACACATTTATCTTTTCGATACCCTCGTCAAAAGCATCTGTTATTTCACTTAACTGTTCTTCGGTATAGTCTTCCGCTTTCAGCGAGGTGTACTGTCGAACAAGGTCAAAGCCACGGTCTTCTTTATAGATCGAGAAATCATTCCCGTCAACAGTCTGAATTTCCAGAAGAGCCAGTGAGAAAGAAATATCTCTCGAACAATGGATATTATAATCCCCGATCTCCACTATCTTATCGCCGACCTCAAGCCCGGATTTTGAAGTAAACCCCGCCTGGGCAAACTCTGCGATCGTCGTTGACGAAAACACAGGCGACTGCCCCAATAGTATCATCATCATAACAAGACCGAGTACAATATTATTAAAAGCGCCCGCAAGCACTATTATCATTCTCTGCCATACGGGCTTGTTGATCAAAGCCCTGTCGTTGTCGCTTTCTTCGTTTTCACCCTCCATAGCGCAGTAACCGCCTATCGGCAAAAGACGTATCGAGTATTTTGTTTCGCCCTTCTCAAACTGAAACAGCTTGGGTCCCATGCCGATAGCAAATTCGTTGACCTGAACGCCGAACTTCTTTGCGGTGATAAAATGACCGAACTCATGAATAAAAATTATCAGTTCAAATATAAGTACGCCTATTACAATCAAAGCTATTGTAGTAAGAATAATAATCAGATCCTTCCGTAACATCTTTATGCCGTAATAACACCATTCGGCAATACCCAAATGGTGTTATTCATCTCAAATGTTATTGTATATTATTTGTATTCTATTTCTTAACAAAACTGTTTGCATATTCTCTTGCGGCAAGGTCTGCCGAAAGTATACTGTCGAGCGTATCCGCAGAACCTATTTGAATATCCTGCATAACGTTCCAAACGATCTCGCCTATATCGGTAAACGATATTTTGCCGTTCAGGAACATTGCTACAGCCGCTTCGTTTGCGCCGTTGACGAGTACCGGGGCAGTACCGCCAGTTTCGATCGCCTTTTTACATGCTTGCAGACACCTGAATGTTTCGTAATCAGGCTCATAGAATGACAGTGCGCCCACTTTTGTAAGGTCAAGTACGCCTACATCGCATTCCGTTCTGTCGGGATATGTCAGCGCGTACTGTATAGGTATTTTCATATCGGGTACGCCCATCTGCGCTATGACAGAATTATCTTTATATTCTATCATGGAATGTACTATGCTTTCACGGTGTACCACAACATCTATATTCTGCACGGGAACATCAAAAAGCCATCTTGCTTCTATTATCTCCAGCCCTTTGTTCATCATACTTGCAGAATCAACGGTTATCTTTGCGCCCATACTCCAATTCGGGTGATGCAGCGCCTCTTCAACGGTGACGCTTTTAAGCTGCTCGTATGTTCTTCCGAAGAAAGGACCTCCCGAGGCTGTAAGGATAAGTCTTTTTATCAGCTTTTTGTCGGGGCAGCCCTGCAGACACTGGAAGATCGCAGAATGTTCGCTGTCTACGGGGTAGATCTTCACCCCGTTTTCTTTTGCTGCATTCATAACGAGATTACCGCCCGTTACTAAAGTTTCTTTATTGGCAAGGGCAATGTTCTTCTTTGCACCTATCGCCGCCAGAGTAGGTCTTAAGCCTATCATGCCCACAACGGAAGTCAGAACGGTATCCGCTTCGTCTATAACAGCCGCTTCGATCAGTCCGTCCATGCCGTACGATATTTTTGTATCGGTATCGGCAACGGCGATACTCAGCTTATCTGCATATTCCTTTGTACCCGCAACGGCAAGCTTTGGCTTAAAACGTCTGATCTGATCTTCAAGAAGATCAATGCTGCTGTTTGCTGTAATGGCGGCAACGGGTATATTCAGCTTCTCGCACACCTCGAGAGCCTGAGTTCCGATGGAACCTGTCGAACCGAGGATAGAAATACATTTCGTCATAGCTTAGCCCAGCCTTCCGGATACGATCGGCATAAACATAACAATTATCATCATCACGGGTGAAGAGAAGATCACGCTGTCGAACCTGTCAAGCATTCCGCCGTGACCCGGTATCAGAGAACCGTAATCCTTTACGCCGATACTTCTCTTTATAAGTGAGAAGCTGAGATCGCCTACTATTGAAATAATCGAACCCAATAATCCGAATAATCCCAATGCGAAATAATCTACAACTTCGCCTGTTCTGAAGAAGAATTTCTCAAAAATAACTCCGATCAGAAGCGAAAGCAGCGCTCCCGCTATCACTCCCGAAACTGCGCCCTCTACGGTTTTCTTCGGGCTTATCTTCGGGCATAGCTTATGCTTTCCGAGCAGACTGCCTCCGAAATACGCTGCTGCGTCGGCAAGCCACGGAGTAGCAAGCGCGGTCACGGCATAGAATATGCCCACAATATTGGACGAATGGTCAAATATATATACTACCGTCCAGAGTCCCAGCGTACACATCAGCGTAATAATAAACGCATAAGACAGATCGGGGAACACAACATGTTCGTGATTGAATATCATCGACAAAAACAGCGCCGTAACATATACGAATGTCAATATAGGTACAACATAGCTGTATGAGTAAAACAGGCAGAATATGAAGCAAAATGCAAGACAAGGAACGGAAATAGTCAGCTTCTTATCAAGCTTATTGGCTGACAGCCCTTCAAATACACACATTGAAGCAACTATCGCAAAGCCTATATCAACAGCTATTCCGTAAAAGCTGCCCAATATCATTATGCCCACGGCTATCGGTATTCCGACGACCGCAGAAAGAATACGGGTTTTCATTAATTAAACACCACCAAATCTTCTGTTGCGTTTTGAGTACTCGATCAGCGCCCTGTTCAGATCCTTCTCCGTATAATCGGGCCACAAAACATCGTCTATATAATACTCGGCATATGCCGACTGCCAGAGAAGGAAGTTAGATGTTCTGTGCTCGCCGCTCGGACGGATTATCAGATCGGGATCGGGCTGACCTGATGTGTACATATAATCCGAAATCGTCTTTTCGTCTATATCGGACGGTGATAATTCTCCTTTGGCAATACGCTCACCTATAAGCTTTGCCGCATGAACGATCTCGGCTCTGCCGCCGTAATTCATCGCAAGATTGAGGATCATTCCGTTTCTCACGGAAGAAAGCTCCTGATTTTCCTTCATAAGCTCCTGTATATCCTCGGGGAACTTGGAAATATCGCCGATAAAGCGCAGTATTATAGTATCATCTCTGAAATCTCTGAGCGCCTCCTGCAAATACTCCCTGAAGTACTTCATCAGCGTATTGACCTCTTCGGGCGGGCGGTTCCAGTTCTCCGTGGAAAACGCATACAGCGTGAGATACTTTATACCTATATCACTGCAGTAGCGGCTGATCTTCCTGAATGTCGACGCTCCTGCCTTGTGACCGGCAGTTCTCGGCAGACCTCGCTTCTTCGCCCATCTGCCGTTGCCGTCCATTATAATACCCAGATGTTCGGGTAACTTGATTTTTGAAATATCAATATCATCATTCGATGATGATACACCTGAAAAAAATCCCATAATCCTACACCGAAGATGTCAGATAGACATTACTTCCTTCTGCTTTGATTCGCAGAGCTGATCTATCTGCTTGATATACTTATCGGTAAGCTCCTGAACCTTTTTCTCCATCTTCTTGAGATCGTCCTCGGTAATATCGCCGTTCTTCTTCATCTTCTTGAAGTCCTCGATAGTATCGCGGCGGATATTCCTGATATGAACCTTCTTAGCCTCTGCCATCTTGGCAACGTCCTTGACAATATCCTTACGTCTGTCCTCTGTGAGCGGCGGGAAGATAAGACGAATGATCTTACCGTCATTCTGCGGATTGATGCCAATGTCGGACGACTGGATAGCTCTCTCGATAGCTCTGAGTACGCTTGCGTCCCACGGCTGGATAGTAAGAGTTCTTGCCTCTGTTACCGAAACTGCTGCAACGGCATTGATCGGCGTAGGTGAGCCGTAGTAATCTACGGTTATTCTGTCAAGAATATTGGGGTTTGCACGGCCTGCTCTGATCTCTCTGTATTCAACCTCAAGATGATCTACTCTCTTATTCATTCTTTCTTCGCATTTTTTAAGTGTTTCTTTCATTGTTTGTTCCTCCGTAATTTATAATGTTAAATATTCAAGTGTTTATTCAGTTTGTAACGACAGTGCCGACATTTTCGCCGCATACTGCCTTGACAATATTATCGGTATCCTCCACACTGAACACCAGTATCGGCAGTGAGTTATCCATACAAAGAGATGCAGCGGTGCTGTCCATAACCTGCAGACCCTTTTCGAGAACTTCCTTGAATGTAAGCGTATCGTACTTCACGGCGTCGTCGAACTTGTGCGGATCCTTGTCATACACGCCGTCAACCATCGTCGCCTTGAGCATAACGTCTGCGCCGATCTAAACAGCCCTGAGCGCTGCGCCCGTATCGGTCGAGAAGAACGGATTACCCGTACCGCAGCCGAAAACGACTACTCTGCCCTTGCTTAAATGTCTTTCCGCCTTATCCTTTACATAAAGCTCGGCAACCTGAGGCATAGCCAGAGCCGTCTGTACTCTTGCGTCAACGCCCATCTGCTGCAGAGTATCAGCAACTCCGAGAGCGTTTATAACAGTCGCAAGCATACCCATATGATCTGCGCGTGTTCTGTCCATGCTGCCGCTTGATCTTCCTCTCCAGAAATTGCCGCCGCCGACAACTATAGCGACCTCTACGCCCATATCCACAAGCTTCTTTACAGGCTCGCAGTATTTTGTCACTGTATCGAAATCTATTCCCGATTTCTGTTCTCCCGCAAGAGCCTCGCCGCTGAGCTTGAGAAGTACTCTTTTATATTTAGGTTCCATCTTAATCAATCCTCCGTTTTATTTATCCGATCACTCGGTAATTTTCACTATTACTATTATTTTACAATAAACTGTTCAATCTGTAAAGGATAAATATTGAATATTCATGATTTTTTTTAAATTCGATCATCAACGATCTTTCTTCCGTGCAAAAACAGAGCCATCTTTCGATGACTCCGCAAAGCTGTTTATTTTATGAATTATCCCAGCAGATCATCTATGAGATCATTTGCCGTTGACTGCATCATCGGAGGATAAACGGAATCACTCATCAGTACCACGATAAGATCTTCATCTTCGTTGATATAATCAAACGCAGAGTAGATACCGATCGCGCCGTAATGACCTACTCCTCCGCTGATACCCGTAAACATTCCGTAGCCGTACTGTTCGTCGGAGTATGAAGTCGTCATAGCCGTATAACTATCCCCGGAAATAACTTCACCCGATGAAAGCGCTTCGATCCACTTATCCATATCACTTGAATTGGATATAATATCGCCGCAGCCGTTTGTAAGTCCGGGCTGTCTGTCTAGCTGCGTGTAATTTATGCCGTCCGCCCACGCAGGTGAACTGTCAAGCTCGCCTATTGTGCCCGAATGAGACATTCCGAGCGGCTCAAATATATGGCTGTGCAGAAAATCGCTGTACTTTTCACCCGAAACCTGCTCCACTATATCCGAAAGCAGGAAGAAATTTGCGTTCACATACTCAAACTGTGTATCGGGTTTAAATACAAGCGACTGCGCAAAGAGCCAGTCTTTCATAGCTTGTTTGTTTTCTTCCTCTGTGTTCTCCATGGTAACGAGATCGGGGTTTTCGTCAGCCGCTATTTCCGGAATACCCGACCGCATGGAAAGAAGGTTTTTGATCTGTATCTTGCCGCCCTCTTTATAATCGGGATAATACTTGTCAAGAGTATCGTCAAGTGAGAGTTTCCCCTCTTCGCTGAGTGAAAGTACACAGGCAGCGCAGAACTGCTTTGAAACAGAACCTATGGGCATCGGTGTATCGACAGTAATAGTATCGCCGTTTTCAAGCTCACCCACGGCAAAATTGACTATGGTCTTCCCGCCCTTCTTCGCAAATACTACGCCTTCATACTCGTTCATCTCGATAAATTCATCAATAATGTCCTTTACTTCTTCATCTACTACCGTTTCCGACCAGGACGACGGTACGCTTTCCGCTGTTTCCGATGATGCTGCTTCCGATGTTTCCTGCGACGTAATCACCCCGGAGACGGAATCCGTCGGCGCAGACACAGATACATTATCGGTTTTACTCCCTGCGGAACATGCTGCCATAGTTGACGCCAGCAAAACGGACATAATAATACAAACTGTTCTTTTCATAATAACACCTCTGCTTTTTCAAAAAACTGCAAAAAAGATAAAAATAACTCATAGAATTTATGCTTTTTATAAGTATAGCATAACGGATATACAACGTCAAGCGGTAACAAAACTATTTTCAAATTCTAATTCCATCTCTTATGGAATACAAAAAATTATAACCAGATATTCCGAACATATCACGCATAATCTTTTTTGGTAACCATTATTTCAACAGCATAATTGGGAGGCTGTTTTTAAAGCCCGACGAAATGATAATACTAACGAAGCACAGGAGGTGATGATTTGAAAAAAGCAATTAAAGCCATATGTGTTTTCCTGACTCTTGTCTGTACGTTCATTTTTTTATTTTGTATTGAAATGGGCAGCAGGTTTCCCGACGAATATATCATTGAACAGCAGGAAAAAACTGCCGTTTCAAATTCCCGTATACTTTCACTGAGAAAAACAGGCACAGATAAGATGTACAGCCGCAGTATCGGCAGCGACCCGACAAGCGGTCAGCTTATGCTTATGAATATCATTCCCGTAAAAGACGTAAATCTGCATGTCAGGGAGAAAAAATATGTTATACCGTGCGGTAATATTTTCGGGATAAAATTTTATTCAAAAGGCGCGGTTATTATTAATTGCGCAGACATTCTCTGTGATTCAAAGACTGTCAATCCCGGCAAAGACTGCGGACTCAGAGAAGGCGATACGATAATAAAAATCAATAAACGTGATATTTCATGCTGCGAAGATGTTGAAACCGCTGTTTGTCTGAGTAAAGGCGATCCCATATCTTTAACGTATGACCGACAGGGCACAATTTGCGAAACAACAATAACCCCCGTGAAAACAAGCGACAATGAATACAAGATAGGTCTGTGGATAAGAGATTCCTGCGCAGGGCTCGGCACAATGACATTCTATGATCCCGATACGGGTTATTTTGCTTCTCTCGGGCACGGAATATGCGATACCGATACGGGCAAGCTGATGATACTCGATAAAGCAATAATCACAGACGCTAAAATAAACAGCATCACAAAAGGCACGGACGGAGTTACCGGAAGTATCAACGGTTATTTTGCCGACGATCTGTCTTTAGGATATGCGCTCGGAAATACCGAAACGGGTCTTTACGGGAAATTGTGTACCTTCCCGGAATGGCGTCAGCCCGTCGAGATCGCAAATGTTCAGGAAGTAAAAAAAGGTCCGGCGCAGATCCTCTGCACAATAGACAACGAGGGTCCGAAATATTACGATATTGAAATCACCCGTGTTGACTATGACGAGAACAATAAGACAAAAAACTTGCAGATCACTGCCGCAGACGACAGATTATTGGCGAAAACAGGCGGAATTATCCAGGGAATGAGCGGCAGCCCTATATTACAAAACGGTAAATTAATTGGCGCAGTTACGCATGTGCTCGTGACAAATTCCTCCAAAGGTTATGGTATTTTTGCTCGGAATATGTACAGCGAAATGGAAAACTGTTTGATAAGCGGAAATATAATTACAGATTTGTAACTTAATATAACAACTTTGTATTCGAGATACTATTGCTATTTCTACCATTTTATGGTAATATATGTTCACAACACCAGTGAGTGTAAAATCGACCAGGAGGTTTAAACGATGCAAAATACAATCAAGTTACTCATTTCGGAAGAAAAGTCTGCTTTTTCCGCAGACGAGATCACATGCTTTAACTCTTACGGTATAGAAGTCAGCTTCTGCCGCAAAGACGGACTTACGGTTCTGGAACAAATCGAAGAACAGCGACCCGATGTTGTCATTATTGATATGTTCATGTCACGTGCGGACGCAATCGGCGTACTCAAAAGCTTTGATAAAGACGCCTCAAAAGCCGATCCGATATTCATTGTAGCGTCGTCGTTTGACAGCGATATTCTGCAAAGAGAGATCTCGGAATGCGGCGGTTCTTACTTCGTGATAAAGCCCTACAATGCGGCGACTATGGCGGTCAGCATCTCTCAGCTGTGCAAATTCAGGAGTACCAATGCAAAGAAGGTCATCTCAAACGAGACTGTATCCGCTGCTAACATGGAGGTCAACGTAACGCAGATACTTCATCAGATCGGAGTACCGGCTCATATCAAGGGGTATCACTACCTGCGTGACGCTATCATCATGTCGATCGAGGATCCGGGTATCATCAACGCCGTTACGAAATCTCTCTACCCGTCCGTTGCAAAGAAGTACGGCACAACATCGTCCAGAGTGGAGCGCGCCATTCGCCATGCGATCGAGGTTGCGTGGGACCGCGGTGACGTTGATGTTCTCAACTCATACTTCGGCTACACGATCCACACGGGCAGAGGCAAACCGACAAACAGCGAGTTCATCGCAATGATCTCCGATAAGCTCAGACTTCAGTTCAAGACCCTGGCGTAACATCAGTCCTATGCTTTCAATTACACCGTACAAAAAACTCCCCTTCCCGGAATACTCTCGGGAAAGGGAGATTTTTTTATTCTATATTCTTTTTGTAGCCGCAGCCCTCTTGATTGCACACAAGCATCGGTTTCTTGCCTGCCTTTTTAAACAGCATATTTCCGCAGTTGGGACATTTCTCCGAAGTAGGCTCACTCCATGAAGCAAAACGGCAGTTCGGGAAATTGCCGCAGCCGTAAAAAGGTTTGCCCCTCT
>CADBRK010000007.1 GCA_902797065.1 uncultured Ruminococcus sp. | reverse complement strand
GCAGCAAAGAGTACTTCTGGCAAGGGCTTTGTGCGCGACAAAAACCGTTTTGCTGCTTGATGAACCTGTGTCCGGTCTTGACCCTATCGTAACCGCCGATATGTATAATCTTATTAAGGGTATGAACAACGACGGCATAACTATTATCATGGTTTCGCATGATATTTCTGCTGCGGTACAGTATGCGACTCATATACTGCACATTGGCGAGAAAGTTTTTTTCGGTACAAAAGAACAATATCTGAAAAGTGATATGGGTAAAATATTTACATCCGAAAGCAAAGGTGAAAACAATGTTTGATAAGATCATCACGTATTTGCAGTATCCGTTCGTACAGTATGCTTTGGTTGTCGGAGTACTGATCGCATTATGTTCATCTTTATTCGGAGTAACATTGGTACTTAAAAGATTCTCGTTCATAGGGGACGGATTATCACATGTTGCTTTTGGTGCAATAGCAATAGCAACTGTTATGAAAATAAATAACAGTATGACTATTGTACTTCCTATAACCGTCATAAGCGCCGTTCTTCTCCTGTGCGGAGGCAAGAAGATGAAGATCAAGGGCGACGCAGCTATTGCTATGATCTCCGTCGGTTCGCTTGCATTCGGATACCTTCTCATGCATGTATTTTCAACGTCATCAAATCTCTCGGGCGACGTGTGCAGTACACTTTTCGGTTCTACTTCAATTCTGACATTGACTTTGCCCGAGGTCTGGCTGTGCGTAGGGCTATCGGTGGCAGTTATAGCAATTTTTGTACTGTTCTATAATAAAATATTTGCCATTACATTTGACGAGGATTTTGCACGTGCTTCGGGGACAAAAACAGGGGTATACAACCTTATGCTTGCTACAATCATTGCCGTAATAATTGTGCTTGCTATGAACCTTGTCGGTTCTTTGCTTATCTCTGCGCTTATTATATTTCCTGCGTTGTCTGCTATGAGACTTTTTCGCAGATTTAAGGCAGTTACCATATTTTCTGCAGTTATTTCGGTCGTATGCGCTTTCAGCGGAATCATAATTTCGATTTTGGCGTCTGCTCCCGTGGGTTCAACTATTGTTGCAGTTGATGTGGTGATGTTTGCGATCTGCTGTGTAATTGGTAAAATAGCAGGAAGTACGTCAAAATAAAAATATCAAATGCTATTTTTAATTTTTTGAAAAAACAAAAAATTTTCTTTACAAACAGCATGGATTATGATATAATAACAAAGTACTGCGTAGACAGTATAGGTCATACCCCTTTCACGGTTGTAGGCTTCACCTTGACCGCATACTGTGAAATGTCCTCAAAAGGGTAAATTATAATATAAAGGTGGATTTTTAAAATGACAAAGGCAGAAAAGACTGCTATCATGGCAGAGTATGCTACACACGAAGGCGACACAGGTTCTCCCGAGGTACAGATCGCTGTTCTTACAAAAAGAATCAATGACCTCACAGAGCATCTAAAGACTCACAAGAAGGATCACCATTCTCGCCGCGGCCTTCTTAAGATGGTTGGTAAAAGAAGAAATCTTCTCAACTATTTGACTAAAGTTGACATTGAGAGATACCGTTCGATCATCGCAAGACTCGGCATTCGTAAATAATTCGTCAAAAAAAGGGGGACAGATGTTTATTCGTCTGTCCCCAAAAGTTCAGTTAAGTAGTGTTTTGCACACTTTAAATTTAAATCAGAGTTACGCAGATATATTTAGCGGTAAAATATGTGTTTAAATATGTGTGAGCATATATTTTATTGCTAAGTAACTGCAGTGCTCAAAAAAGGAGATGTAATAATGGCTAATTCAATGAAAACATTTGACAAATTCAGAGTTTTTGAAACAGAGTTTGCAGGTCGTCCGCTTGTTGTTGAAACAGGCAAAATGGCTCAGCTTGCAAATGGCTCATGCCTTGTTCGTTACGGTGATACCGTTGTTCAGGCTGCAGTTACCGCATCGGCAAAACCGAGAGAAGGCGTAGACTTTTTCCCGCTTTCCGTTGATTACGAGGAGAAGCTGTATGCAATAGGCAAGATTCCGGGTTCGTACCTCAAGAGAGAGGGTAAGCCTTCCGAGAAAGCTATACTCACTTCGAGAGTGATCGACAGACCTATCAGACCGCTTTTCCCGAAAGATATGAGAAACGACTGCGCGATAGTTGCAACAGTAATGTCGGTTGACCCCGATTGCTCACCCGAGATCACCGCTATGGTAGCAACTTCGATCGCTCTTTCTATTTCCGACGTTCCGTGGAACGGACCCGTAAGCAGTGTTTCTGTTGGTTACGTTGACGGCGAGTATGTTATCAACCCCAACAAGGATCAGAGAGCTGTCAGCAAGATGGCTGTGACCGTTGCATCTACAGATTCACGTATTGCTATGATCGAAGCAGGCGCAGACTGCGTTTCCGATGAGGTTATGTATAACGGTATTATGGCAGGTCATGAGGCTAACCAGAGTATCATTGAGTTCATCAAAGGCATTCAGGCAGAGATTGGCAAGCCGAAGTTTGAATATCCGAGCAACGAGCCCGATCATGATATGTTTGAGGCTATCAAAGCATTCTGCGAAGAGGATGTTAAAGCCGCTCTCGATACAGACGATAAGACTGTAAGAGACGAAAGACTCAAGCCCATTTACGAGGCTGTACATGCAAAGTTTGACGAGCTTTATCCCGAAATGGAAGCTCAGATCGACGATTGTCTTTATAAGACTCAGAAGTTTATCGTCAGACGTTGGCTGCTTGACGAGCAGAAGCGTGTAGACGGCAGAGGTATGAACGATATTCGTCCGCTTGCTTCCGAGGTAGGTATTCTTCCCAGAGTACACGGTTCGGGTCTCTTTACAAGAGGTCAGACTCAGGTTCTTACTATTACGACGCTTGGTCCCGTATCCGATAAGCAGCTGCTTGACGGTATAGACGACGAGATCGAGAAGAGATATATCCATCACTACAATTTCCCGAGCTATTCGGTAGGCGAGACAAAGCCCAGCAGAGGACCCGGACGCAGAGAGATCGGTCACGGTGCGCTTGCCGAGAGAGCGCTTCTGCCTGTTATACCGTCTGTAGAAGAATTCCCCTATGCTATTCGTCTTGTAAGTGAGGTTGTATCTTCAAACGGTTCGACATCACAGGGTTCTGTCTGCGGTTCTACTTTGTCACTTATGGACGCAGGCGTTCCGATCAAAGCACCCGTAGCAGGTATTTCCTGCGGCCTTATCACAGAAGGCGATCGATGGATGACAATGGTTGATATTCAGGGTCTTGAAGATTTCTTCGGAGATATGGACTTTAAGGTTGCAGGTACAAAAGACGGTATCACAGCTATCCAGATGGATCTTAAGATCAGCGGTCTTACACCCGAAATGGTTAAAGACGCACTTGAAAAGACTCATAAGGCTCGTAACTATATTCTCGATGAAGTTATGCTTAAAGCAATTCCCGAACCGAGAAAAGAGCTTTCTCCGTACGCACCCAAGATGTATAATACTGTTATCCCTGCCGATAAGATCAGCGAAGTTATCGGTAAGAGCGGTAAGGTAATCAAGGAGATCCAGGCTCAGTTTGATGTTAAAGTTGACATTGAAGAGAACGGCGACAGCGGCAATGTATTTGTCAGCGGTATGGACGCCGATAAGTGTAAGGGCGCAGTTGCAGCTATCGAGCTTATTGCAAACGGTCCGGAGATCGGTGCTATTTTCTACGGCAGAGTAACGAGGATCATGGATTTCGGCGCATTTGTAGAGATCGCTCCGGGTATGGAAGGACTTTGCCATATCTCAAGACTTGACGTAAAGCGCACCGAGCAGGTTACCGATGTTGTTACAGAGGGCGATACGATTATCGTAAAGGTTCTTGAGATTGACGATAAGGGCAGATTGAATCTTTCAAGAAGAGATGCACTTATCGAGGTAGAGGGACTTAAACCCGAAAACGATATTTCACAGGGTCCGAGAAAGCCGCGTAATAACGGTGACAGAAGGAACGGTCCGAAACACCAGAAATAATTTATACATTACAGAGGGCAGAACCGAAATAGCTGCCCTCTGTTTTTAATGTAACAGAGTATAAAAAAGCCTTACCGATTTTTTGTCGGCAAGGCTTTAATTCAAAAGAATAGCACTTTATGAGTTTAACAGATCATTGTCAAGCAGATTATTTTCATAGAGTTTTTGTATAGACATCATTATACCAAGCTTTGCGTGATACCACGTGAGTCCGCCCTGGAAATATACAGCATACGGTTCTCTGATCGGGCCGTCCGCGCTCAGTTCGATAGATGACCCCTGGACAAATGCGCCCGCTGCCATTATAACATCACAGTCATATCCGGGCATAGGCCACGGTTCGGGCGTAACATAGCTGTCAACCGGTGCGGCAGCCTGTATACCTTTGCAAAATGCTTCCATAGCTTCTTTGGAGCCGAGTTCTACCGCCTGAATAATATCGTGGCGGCTTTCGGTGCTGTTAGGGATTACCTTAAATCCAAGCTTTTCATAACATCTGCTTGCAAATATAGCCCCTTTCAAAGCCCCCGAAACTACCGTCGGTGCCATAAAAAATCCCTGATAGAACGCAGGCATAATACCCAGATTTGCGCCGACCTCCTGTCCGAGTCCGGGAGCGCTGAGTCTGTACGCACATTTTTCAACGCATTCCTTTGTTCCGCAGATGTAACCGCCGATAGGAGCAAGACCGCCGCCGGGGTTCTTTATCAGCGAGCCGACTATCATATCTGCGCCGACCTGTGACGGCTCGATCCTCTCGACAAATTCACCGTAGCAGTTATCGACCATGCAGATAATATCGTGCTTAACGCTCTTCACAAAAGCTATCAGCTTTCCTATCCTTTCGACAGAAAATGTCGGGCGTGTCTGATAACCCTTTGAGCGCTGGATAGTGACCATTTTTGTTTTGTCTGTAATAGCTTTCTTGATATTATCATAGTCAAAATCGCCGTTCGGCAGAAGATCGACCTGAGCGTATGTGATGCCGAATTCTTTCAATGAGCACTTAGATTCTCTTATCCCGATAACCTCTTCAAGCGTATCGTATGGCTTGCCGACAGGGGAGAGAAGTTCATCTCCGGGGCGCAGGATCGCCGATAAAGCCACTGCAAGGGCGTGCGTACCGCAGGTGATCTGAGGGCGGACAAGCGCAGCCTCTGTGCCGAAGCAGCTTGCATATACTCTTTCGAGATTATCTCTGCCTGCGTCGTCGTAGCCGTAGCCTGTTGTTGCCGCAAAGCAGGCAGCGTTAACTCTGTTCTTCTGCATCGCGTTGATTACTTTGCACTGGTTATACTCTGTTGTTTCGTCTATTTTTTGAAATCTGTCTTTAAGTTCGCCGATCACTTTATCGCAAAATCCGAGTACCTCATCTGAGATACCGAGTGTATTGTAAATTTCTTTGTTTTCCTTTTCCATATTCTTTCTCCCGTTAGTTTTGTTTTTGTACTATCTTGTATTCGTCGCCCATTCTGAAATACGGGCATTCTCTGAAATGATTCTGCATATAGCTGTACATTTCGTCCTGGTCAAGATTAACGACGCATGTGTAGCATTCGTACTCTTCGTCGTATTCATAATTTACACAGTAGTCGCAATTCGATTTTTTATTCATAGAAATCACCGTCCGAATAGTATTATAACATATTGCGAAAAAAATGCAATATCCGATGTCAAAGTAATATATCAGCCCAGACCTTATACAGTTCTTCTGCGGCTTCTTCAAGTTTATCTGTGGCAATTCCGGCAAATGATAGATAAATATATTTCAGACCGTTCTTTTCTCTGCATTTACCGATACGTATTCCGCTTTCCTTCGCTTTATTCTTTAACTCATCGAGAGAAATACTTGTTTTTATCTTTAACCTTACGCACAAAGCAGTTTCGACAGTCTCTATGATAGTATTACCGCCGAAATGCTTTCGCAGAGCAGACAGTAATAATTCCGATTTGACGGCATATATTTTACGAAGCTTCCGCAGCTGTCTGTCCAGCCTGCCGAGGTTTATATATTCAGCCAATGCAAGCTGTTCTGTTTTTGACGCTGTCTGGTTGTAATTATGTTTCTTTGCTTCATACAGCTTTAACAGATGATCCGGCAGTACCATATATCCGATCCTGACAGACGGCAAAAGAAGCTTTGAAAAACTGCCGATATATATCACTCTGTCGTTATTCATGCTTTGAAGCGCCGGAACGGGTTTAGACGTATATCGCAGCTCTCCGTTATAATCGTCTTCAATAATAATTGCGTTGTTACGCTCTGCCCAGCCGATTATCTCCATGCGTTTGTTGTACGGCAGCGGAGCGGAGCCCCTGTTGCTTCCCGAGGAGTTGACAAAAAGAATACGTCCTTGTGTTGAATCGTCAACAATAATCCCGTTCCTGTCTGCCGAAAGTCCGTTCAGCCTGTACCCGAAGTCGCAGAATATCTGTTCGCCCTGCGGAAAGAACCCTTTCTCGATAAACACGTCATTCCCGTAATCGCGCATGATACCGGGCAGAAACGACATAAGCGTCTGTGTGCCTGCGCCGATAATAATGTTGTCGGGCGATGTGTTTACACCTCTGAGCTTTTTTGCATAATCGCATAGTATCTCGCGTAAATCTTTTTCCCCCTGTGGATCTCCGTATGATGATATGACAGACGGTTTATCGAGTATGTCTTTCAGACATCTTTTCCAGTATTTAAGATCGATGTACTGCGGGTCTAAGCTTGAACCCGAAAAATCGTATTTTATATTTGTACATCTATCGTTTTTTATCGGCTGTTTTTCCGAGTGGTTCTGTATGTTTACCGAGTGTATCTCTGCTTCAACAAAGAAGCCTTTCTTGGGCTTGTTATTGATGTATCCTTCGGCACACAGCTGGTCATATGCTGTTTCGACTGTGGTACGGCTTACATTGAGATCGGCGGCAAGCGTTCTTATAGAGGGCAGTTTATCCCCGTGAACAAGATCACCCGATTCTATAGCGGCGATGACGCGCTTATAAAGCTGCTCATACAGCAATGACTGCTCCTGTTTATCCACCTGAAGAAATTCATACAGCATAAAACCACCTGCTTTAATAATTCTTCTTGTATTATAGCACAAATGAGTTTTTAGTTCAATTTTCAAGGAATAGATTTGGAAAGATTAATAGTGTGATAACAATACTTGTACAAATATAATAAAACGACGTTGCTGAAATTGTGCTATACTGACAAATTTTATTTTTATTGTTCTGCCTGATTGACAGAAAACAGTCGGTAGAGATACAATTAAAGTAATAGTTCACTTTGCGACTATGAAGGTATTGATATATATATTGATTTTTTCTCAGCAAAATAATTAGCGTGGGTTTAGTTATGAAGACGAATAATAATAAAACTGTCAATAATCTCAAAAAGATCCCTGCTTTTACCGTAAAGGTCATTAAAGCGGGTGCTGACTTTATTTACGGAAAGATAAAAGAGTTTATTGTAAAAAAGCGAAACGGCAGAACATGGAAAGAGATATTTAAAAGCCTGCCAAAGAATATAATAAGATCGGTAAAATCAGTTTCTGCTGCGGGTAAAATTGTTTTGGCTCTGTGTGCAGTTCTTATTATCGGAATTATCTGTGTACACGGATATAATGCGTCGCATTTTCCTGCAAATACATTTATCAACGGTATAGAAGTTTCGGGTATGTCTCTGAAAGAAGCCCGCGCAGCTATTACTGATTCGTGCGATAATTATCAGCTTACTTTGGTAGAGAAGGACGGCACAGCCGAAACTATCGACGCCAAAGAAATTAATCTTACTGTCAAAATAGATAAGAAATTTAATGATATTCTAAAATTGAGATCGGGCTATTCTCGTTTGTCTGCTGCGTTTTCTCATAAATCACCCGATGCAGGCGACACTATCACATACGAGTATGACAAAAATCTCCTGAACAAACGTATCTCCGAACTCAGGTGTGTGAATGTGACTTCTCCGAAAGAACCGGTTGACGCGAAGCTATACTATAACAATGTGGAATTTCTGATAGAACCTTCCTCAACGGGCGATCGCGTGAATATTGAACTTCTGACAAGCAGGATCGAAAGTGCGATCGGAACACGGGAGATGTTTTTGAATCTGGAAACCGAGGGAATTTATGAAATGCCCCGGATAACTTCCGATGATCCTTCGCTGATCGCTAAAAAATCGGTATTCGATACGCTCACAGGAATTGACATAAAACTGAAAATAGGGGAGTCAACGGAAGAGATCACCCCCGAAACTGTTGCTTCATGGTACAACGAAAATCTTCAGTTTGATGAAAGCAATATAGATGCTTATGCTGCTTATCTTGCCGATAAGTACAATAACGTTGATTCCTCGAAGCTGTTTGTCACGCATTACGGAGAAACTATCGAGCTTGGCAACAGCTACTACGGCTGGCAGCTTGACACCGAATATGCCGCAGACATGCTGAAATCACTGATAAATGAGAAAAAAAGCGTTTCTCTTGATCTGACCGACAGATCGGAGGAGAGCGATAAGTGGTGGAATAAGGTAGGAGCGGCTTACGGTGAGCTTGAGTATTACGGCGATACATATGCAGAAGTCAGCATTAACGAGCAATATATGTGGATGTATATGGACGGACAGGTCGTATTTGAATCTGAGGTAGTAACGGGGCTTCCGGATACAGAGCACGACACGCCTGTCGGAATTTACAGCATTATTTACAAGGAGCAGAATGCTACCCTC
>CADBRK010000006.1 GCA_902797065.1 uncultured Ruminococcus sp. | reverse complement strand
TATTATCGAAAAAAATCAACCTTTTTTACGTTTTTCTCTGCTTTTTTTGCAATGATCATTCATGAGTTTATCCCGGTTCTATAATTATACAGCCCGTATCGGAAATATTTTGTAAATAAAAGAGTGCAAAAAATAAAACCGCAGATCTCTCTGCGGCAGAACTTGCAATAACACACATCACACAGAATTGAAAACTCTGTGCTCTGTGTGTACATACATTACATAGAATAACGTATTACAACGAATTGTAATAACATAAAACTATGTGATACGATTATAACATATAGTAAGCATTTAATCAACATATTTTTTAAAAAATTCAGGGGAAATATATTTCTCACTTGATATTATTTATCGGAATCATCGTTGTTAACAAAAACTGCCGCAGGAAACATACGTCCGTGCGGCAGTTACACTATCAGTATTCTACTGTGACCTCATCATTACCCGAGCCGTTGTTTGCAAGTGCTTTATCCGACAAAAGGACAGACAATGTTTTATAATCGGCAATTCCGGTAACCTCAAGGTTATTCATACTTTGGAAATACTTCACGGCATTAGCGGTGTCTTCGGTAAAAGTCTCGTCCGCTGTGCCTTCCATATATCCCAGACTGATCAGTCTTTCTTCAACATCCTTAATGTTCTTATACGTTTCACCGACGGTATAGTAGATACCTTCCTTTGGAGTAAACGGAGGCACGTATTTCTCCGCGGCATCTTGGAACTCTTCGGGCCATTTCTGCGTGCTCTGATATGAATCATGAGCCTTGTCGGCAATATAATCTACCGTGATGATACGCGTCTTTCCCTGGAGCTGAACGTACTTTTTCGGGAGAGTAAATATTTTGCCGCTGTCGAGAGCCTTTAAGCTGCGCAGATCTTCGTTTCCTGCGATCTTGTCTGCTATGCCCGTGTCACAGAAAATTACATCCGGGTTGCTTTTCAGGAGCATATCTATGCCTACAAAACCGTTATCGTCTTCCGCAAGAACATTTGTCACCCGTGCGGAATCAAGGAGACTTGAAACATAGCAATTTCCGTAAGCCACGGAACACTGATCGTCGCTCAGCTCATATATATAACAGCCTGTTGTCATAACACTCTCGTCACCGAGCTGCATTTTTATATCGTCCACCTGATTCTGAATTGATTCAAGGGTACTCATAGCCTTCATCTTGCCGTTGTAACCGCCTCCGAGTATAGAAGCGATACTGTTATAGAGCTTTTTAAGCTCATTCTCGTTTGTGGCAGGCTTTATGATAAGAACATCTGTCCCCGCCGCCATAAGCTCGTCTTTATAATCGGGGTCTATACTCTCGTCGCCTATCACAAGGTCTATGCCCAATTCGGAAATTTTCTTTTTGCTCGGTTCGTCCGCCGTACCGACAGAAGGCAGAACGGACAAAGCTTCGTTTGTACAGCTGTCGCTGATCGCGCAAAGCTTGCCCTCATATCCGCAGGCGATGATTATATCCGCAATATTATCACTCAGCACGGCAACCTTCGAGGGAGCGTTATTAAAAACCATATTGCCGACAGTTACGGGATAATCGAATCTGTTTTCGTCGGCATCATTTATTATAAAATCGCAGGCAGACGCCGAGAGCAGCAAGCCTGCCGAAAGTAAGACCGCAAATAGTTTTTTCATTATAAGATCCTCCGATATATCGTCTACATAAAATCCATTATCATTTTACATTCTTTTTTTACAAATGTCAAACCCATATATTTAAAATTATTGTAAATTTCCGTTTTTCTTCTCTTGTTTTTTCGGAAAATTTACCCCCAAACAGAATTCACCTGCTTGGGGGATAGTTTTTACCATTCGGTGTCTATATATTCAAAACGTCTTACTTTCCTGCCGTCCTTATCCACAAACCCGGCAAACATTTTTGCGGGTCTTACCCAAATGTCGCCGTTATCATAAAGCTGCTTATACACTACCATATCTTCAAGCGTTTCGCTGTTCTTTGCAATCGAGAGTACCGCATATTCTTTACCCTTGTAATGACGGTACTTGCCGTACTTAATTACAAAAGGTTCTTCCTTCTGTGAGCTTCCCTCAGCAGACTCTGAAGCAGCAGCTTCATGTACCGGCTGTTCGATCGGCTCGGGGATCTCGCCTGCTGTTTCGGAGATAAACTTGTTGTAATCAAAATCTCCGTTATGCAGGAGCATTACTCTTGCGCCGTACCTCGGGATACATACGCTTGTGTGGTTATTCTCTACACGGTAAACGGAACCGTCGTTCAGCAGATCCGTCAGCGCGCAGCCGCCGTTCAAAGAGAAATCAAGCCAGTATTCGCTGTCATTCAGATTCAAAGCAACGATGATCGTCTGATCGTTTGT
>CADBRK010000005.1 GCA_902797065.1 uncultured Ruminococcus sp. | reverse complement strand
TCTTCGATAGCTACTATAGGTTAGTATAAACAATGGTATTTTTCAAAAAAAATGAAGACATCACTTTAAACGCAAAAACCAAGCCTATTTTTAACAGATTATTATTCTTTTTAAAAAATGGTCATAACAGACAAATTTAGAAACGAGCATTTTGACGAATTCATTAAGCGATACGCCGCAGTCAAACGTTTGCGGTTTTTTTCACCATTCCATATATTATACGTTTTACAAAATTGTCTCTTTATATTCCTTCAAGATAATCAGCATAAAAACAGCAGTTTAACGACTGTCAGAGAAAGTGAAAATTTTTTTAGTCGTTCCGGATCATCAATATTTTGTTCCTCACTATTCCGAAAAACTCAAGCAATACCGATACGGACGAGGTTTTTTTTTTGATCCTGACAACAAAACGGCTGCCCGAATCAATCCCGACAGCCGCATTGTCATATTTTTACATTAAATTTAATCTGCTAAGAATTCAGTCCAGGCAGTTCTCCAGCCGTCGGTTTCACCGCTGTGATCTACGCTGTCGCTTGTTACTGTCTGGAGAGATTCAGCATATACGATAATATCATATTGACGAATACCTATTTCGCTGCCTGTGTAATCGGTCTTTACATGTGAGAAAAGCAGTGACGTCGAATCTTCGGGAGCAAGCACTTTTGTATAGTAATAATACCCTCCGAGCTTCTCTCCCTCGCTTTCGGGCACAAATATCCAATTCTCGGGTAAGTGAATTATATACGAATCCGGGTTCGCGCTGTCTTTAGACGCAGAATAGTAACTGCCCGTTTCACTCTGTGCAAAATATGATATATCGCATATCTCGGAATCGGAGAATTCTACATACACTCTTGCATAGCACGGTACCGTTCCGTTATTCTTTACGGATACCGCCTTTTTGTATGTTGTGATCTCGGTTTGCTTTTCGGGCGGAACGAACTCTTCGACGATCTCTACAGAATCGTATCCTATGGTTACGCTGTTATCACGCGTATTTATCACCTTGGTAAAATATGCAAATGCTGTTATTACAGTCAGAACCGCAAGAGTTATGACAGCTGTTGTTATAAAGATTTTTTTTCTTCTCATTCTGTCATCCCTCTCTGATTTTCTATTATTGTAAAGATTTTTTCAAGGTTTGTTTCATCGAGATTGCTTACATCTATGCTTTTATCGAGATATTCTCCTGCCTGGATACCGTATCCGTCAACAAGGATATGTTCCGTTTTGTTTTCGCTGTTTTCGAGTATGCTTTTCAGCATTACAGAGTCAAACAGCGGTTCTGTTTTGCTGCCCGGATTCAGAACATCGGTGTAGCCGAAATAGTATGAATGCGTATGTTCGTCTTCGTTTTCGGCGTCTTTAAAGCATATCCACTTGCTGTTGTATGTAATATTTCCCTGTGTGGTACTTTCCGTCCCAGTTGTTACTCCGAACTCGAATATCTCCTGATATTTTGACGTATCTTCTTTTTTGCGGTCGGATTTTATCAAGATGCTTTCTTCAAGCGGTACAGTCAGCTTGATAAATCCGATACAGTCATTACTGCCGATATTTATCAGCTGAGGGTCTTTCGGAAGCTTCTGATACGGTACGAGTATGCGGTCATTCGGATTTGAGGGGTAATTCGGTTCCTGCAGCATCATGTCGATTTCTCCGACTGTCAGCACATTTTCTGCGCTGTCGCTGTCGAACAGGAACGCAAACGTTGCCCCTATCAGCCCGATCGAAAGAAGTACGCATAACGCACCTATCAAAATTATATATTTTTTATTGCCTTTCATACGTACTTCCTCCGTTTTTTCGTTTAATCATTTGGCAGGGATCGTCCTACAAAAGTAATAACTGAATATCCGTCACCAAGATTACCGGTCATTTCGGTTGCGCCTTCCTCAACGCACAATGCGCCGTTATGATATGGTACGGTCTGATTTCCGACGATCGTTTCGGCGTTAATCAAGCTGCTGTCGATATAGCCGGAGCCGCCGCCACCGCCGCCATTGTTATGATTTGTTGATTTACCGCCATACCAGCCGCCGCCACCGCCGCCGGCATCATTATTTGTCCCGGTTTGACCAATACCCTGTAAATATCCTGCAGATTGCGTACCGGCATATCCTGTACTGACATATCCATCAATAATTGCACTTGTTCCTTCTAATCCGCCTCCGTGACCTCCGGAACCGTCATCGCCTGAGTAGCCATGTCCATCAGTACTTCCAGCTCCTGTGCCATGCCAATTATCGGCACCACCACCGCCGCCGGCTACAATAAGTGTACCGGAAGGATTCCACGTTTGATTTAGTACAGCTGCATTATTAGGTGTAGTTGTGATATGCGTCATACCACCGCCGCCGCCGCAATCCCAACCGGAACTTGCGTTTCCGCCGCCGTTCCAGCCACCTTTGCTGGTTGATGGTCCATTTTTTAAACCTTTGCCTCCAACATAAACGTACAAAATATCTCCTTTATTAAAGAACTTATATCCCACAGAATATCCGCCATGACCTGCATGACTGTTCATAGTTAATTTACCGTAGTATGCAGTTCCCTGAGCACCGTCACCGCCGGAAGCTCCCCATACCTCGAGTTTGTAGTAACCCGACACCGGAACTTCATACTTGTATTCTGCGCCGGAATAGGGAATCTCGGTAACAAGATCAATATAATCAAGCACGGCTGTCACGGTTATAAGATTGATCTCCGGATGTTCTTCAAGATAAGATAACAACTCGGTTTCGTTGTTGAACTCATTACCGCTGTTATCTTTCCATGCAACCAGTTTCATGTCTTCCGCTAACGGTATAACCTCAATATACTCGCCGCTCTTGACCTCGCCGCCGACGTAAGTTACAACATTCGCAGTAGGATGTTTTCCGTTCTTGTCGAAGTAGGACTCGTTGTTGTCGTCCACCATGTAGATGACCTTCTGAGTCGGTTTTACTACCGCAGGCGCAACGGTTACAAAGAATGTCGTGTAGTACGTTTTGCCGTCCACTGTATACTGTGCATTTACCGATACCTCGTTAGACTCATCGTTGACTCCGTTGGATACTTTGAAATCTCCGACTCCGCCCTTTGGCAGCAGCGTTCCGAATTCGCTCGGATCCACCGTCACCGTGGAGCCGTCGTCATAGATCAGCGTCAGCTGTAATTCTTCTGCCTTGTTTATTGTGTATTCCGAATCTTCGGCACTGCTGTTCAGCGGTATATAATCCTTAAGATATTCCACGCTTATACCGGTTATCTTTTTCTCGATCGGGATTATATTCCTTGCCGCCGTTACGTGATTGTCTTTGTCATAGCTTTCAAGATGATTCTCAAATATCAGATGTACCGAATCTCCTCGGTCTCCGCTTGCGTCAAGTGTAAATGTGAATTTCTTCTCGGTTTCATTTACATCAACCGCTACATTCTGATCGAGCGTATTGTCTCCGCTTACAGCTACTCTCATATCATAGAGTTTATATCTCGATACGCCTATTTCCTCTACGGTATATGTACCTCTCTCGACATTTATCTTTACCGTATCGGATTTCTTTTCGCTGTTCAGCGTTAAGGCTTCCGTCCATGTTTTCCCTGTGCCTGTATTTGTTATCTTAAACAGGAACGTCGGATTTCCGAACTGCGGCAGTGCGTCGTCTATCTCTTTTTCGATCGTTATCTCGCATGTTATAGGGTCATCGTAGCATTCAAGCTGTTGTTCCGACATACAGTTCTGCGCATTCACAGCAAACCGCACTACATCGGATACGGTGTACCCGTCGGGGGCTTTTGTCTCTTTGAAGTAATACGATCCCCACGGGAGATTCTTTACCGTAAGCTTTCCGTTGGGTACTTCTTCTCCTGTTGTTATACCTGTCTTTACATCATAAGTTCCCCGGTATAATCCGGCTGCGATGAGATTATCGTCTTTGTCATACAGACTGAACATCGCTCCCGCCAGAGGTTCTTTGTTTTCTTTCAGTCTGTCCTCTGATTTGTACTTTGTCAGCGTTACCGTTCCGGGTATCTGATTGTTGCTTGCCGTTACCTCCTGCGTAATGTCGACATTGTCGGGTGTGATAGTTATCAGCTCCGATGTGTATCTGACATCGGTTTTTGAATACCCTTTTGCGGCTTTTGTTTCAACAAAGTAGTAGCTGCCCCAATCAAGTCCGTCTATTACTTCGGTTAAGCCCTTGTGATCTGTTTTGATACTGCTCCTGATCAGATCATCGGAAGGATCGCCGTCGGGTCTGTTCTCGTTTGCGTCTTTTTCTCCGTTCAGCTTATACAAGCTGAATACCGCGCCCGAGATAGGTACTCCCGTATTTGAAACTTTGGTAAGCTGTACCGAACCTGTTTTCTTTGAGTCGCTCTGCCTTACTTCAAACGTTTCTCCTACGGTGTCCGCAGTGAGCGTCACCGTTTTGGGGTTCGTTGTGTTGGAAATATCGTAGCCCTTAGGAGCTATCATTTCTTTGAATCTGTATTCTCCGAATTTGAGTCCTTCTACAGTCAGTTCGCCGACTGCGTTTGTTGCTACATTATTCCTTACAACTATCCAGTCATCTCCGGATTTCTTCTCAACGTTATACCTTGCACCTCTCAGATACAGACCGTCATCTTCCGCATCCGTCTTGATTATTCTCAGTGATGCTGTCAGTTCTTCGTCGTAATGCTCGACGGTTACGTTTATTGTGCCGTTTTCGGCTTCTTTTTTACGTACGGCAAAAGGTGTTTTGTTTTCGTTGAGCGCATATCCCTTCGGGGCTTCCGTCTCTTTGAAGTAGTAATTGCCCCACGGCAGTCCCGTTATCGTCAGACCGTCCTCTCCGGTTACAAATGTTGTGTTTGTTCCGGCAGAACCTGTCATGTAGTGATAATTTGCGTCGGTATAAACCTTTTCGTCATTAGCCGTGTAGAGTTCAAACTTTGCGCCGGGAATATTTTCAACCGCTGTATTGTCAAGATCCTTTTTCAGCAGATGTACGCTTCCCGTTATTCGTTCGTTTTCTGCTTCCACCGTTATGACCTCGGTTGTTTTTGTGGCTGTGATCTCTTTTACTTCGTCATTTAAAACATACCCGTTCGGCGCCTGTAATTCCTTTAGATAATAAGTTCCTACAGACGGTACCGGTGCAGCCGCTATTCCGAGATTGTTTGTTGTTATCTCGGTCAGGTCTATTCCCTTTCCCTCATCGATAACAGGCTGTGTGCATTCTGCATCTCTGTACACCCCGAATTTTGCTCCGGGAAGTGCCGCATGATTTGTTTTATCTACCTTTTTTATGTTTATTACAGGTGTTGTTTCCTGTATATATACATTTGTTACTGCAGATTTGTATTCGGAATTCAGATATGTACTTAATCCTGCCTGCCTCTGTGTACATGTTACCACAAAATAATTCTGTGCCGCCGTATTGTCAAAGCTTCCGTCTGTCCTTACCGGCGTCTGCATATTGACTGTTACCGAAACCATACGGCTGAGCTCTTCCTTTTCTTCCGTCGGAAGCTTAACCGCAATAGTTCTTACCGTATCACCCTGTGCAGGTCTCCATATTCTTCCCTCGCTGTCGGAAGTCATCTCTTTCCAGTGATATTCGGAATTGTCTACGGCGTGTAAATCTTTAAATCCGTCCTGTTCAAGGTCTATCTGAGTTTCAAGATAGTATACCTTTGAACCGATAAATCCCGCATCCAGCAAAGACGATATATCTACACTCTGCAGCGTTCCCTGCCATGAAGAATTCACTTCTCGTATGTCTTCCGAATTATAGAACACGGATACATTCTTTGGTTCTATAGCATCATAAAATACTATATCCTTTATCGGGTTTTCTCCGATCTCAAAGTCGAGTCTATATGAATAGTATGATTCCTTATCCTGGGATTCTATCCCTGTCTTATAATCTGCTCTTACATGTTCTTCCGGTTCGCCGTATACATATGAGCCGCTGTATTCTGTCTTTACGAATTTTGTAGATGATTCTATCCACTCTTTAAGCAATACGGTAAATCTTGTAGAGCTGTTCGAGTGCGCGACTATTTCGGCTTTATCGCCGTCGTTATCTATATCTGTCAGATCTGTCTGCGTTTTTGATCCGTTGATTTTTTCTATTCCGTCATCATGGATCGCAGTAAACGATTCCGCAGTATATACCGCCGTTACGTCTGCGGCATAATCTGCTACCGTTATATACACGGGTATTTTGATCGTTAACTTTGCTCCTGTTGATATTTCTATCGGCATATCGCTGAAATCAAAATCTGCCGTGACAACATATCTTCCGATTTCGTCCTGTCTGATCGAATATGATACGTGATCTTTAAAATCCGATTCATCAAGAACATAGCCGTCTGTTCCCGTTGCTCTCAATACATGGCTGCCGTCCTGCACAAATTCTATGTTTCCGAGATTCCGGTCAAACAATACATCTTTCGGAATAACGGTATAAACCGAGAATTTCTTTAACGGACCGTCCTCATCGGCTGATATTGTTCCCGTAGACTGAATGTAGGAATTATATACTGCCGATCCGGCTTCCTTCTTAAACGCACTGATATACGTTTCGGAATCAAGATATGTTCTCGGTGTTCTCAGCGACAGATCCTGAAACTCACGGTATACATACTCGCCGAATTTTTCTCTGTCGTAAGGCGCAAGCAGTGTTCTGAACGCTCCGCCGTAGTGAGATAACGGCATGCTTGCAAAGTTATGACCGTCTGCCTTTACAAGACGCATATAGCTGACGTTTGTTATGCTTCCGTCCGGATCGATCTGATCGTTATATTCCTTTTGTTTTTCTTTCTCCCAATCAAATTTAAAATCCACATCAACGTCAACCGAGCATGAATATGTGCCCACTACATTCTTTACTTCGGCATAAAACCCTTTTACTCCGTCGGGCAGCTTTACATATCCTCTTAGAAGATCATTTGTTTCTCCCGAAGCGTAATAGATATATTCCGACGGGCTTTGTCCCTGCGTGTATGTTATGTATATATCAAATTCATAGCTGTCATAGTATGTGTTAGGTCTGACATATACCGCTTTTATGTTGTACTCGTCTTCTTCAAGCTCACGCAGCTTTCCTATCCTTGTCCGTACAAAGACTTTATCGTCTCCCATTATGAACGAAAAAGGCTCGCTTATCTGCGGATATACTCTGTCTACATAATCGGGATCATCGTATGGATCTTCTCCATCTCCGGACGCTTTCGGCGACTTGCTTCCCGATTTATATCCTCTGTTGGTACTTCCTGCCAGTACAAACCGATCTGTTCTTCCGTTGTAATATTCGTTTGCAAGCCGTTCTCCGTTGTCATATGCAGAATTTGCCAGTTTTTTGCTGTGCCAGAAATCGTAATGGTCGTATATGAAGAAATAATTCTCATTTGTACCTACATACTCGGCAGTCAGATGTCCGCCTTCGTTAGTTAAATACGCTTCATTGTCCAGTATGGCTTCCGTTTCGTCGTTAAACAGCGGGATAAGACGCGTCTCTATATGGACATAGTTGCCGTCCGTTTTGTCTTTGTCCATTCCCATTATAAACTGGTAATTCCACTCGGGATCGCCGTATTTATCCTTGAACATCCAGAATCCGTAAACTTCCTGACCCGTTGCCGGATCCTGTATACTCTCTATGCTTAGTTCTTTTAGTACCTTTTGTCCGTTCTGAGTCGTCCACATATACACGGTCAGATCGTCCGTGGTCATTTCTTTGTAGACATTCTCGGGATTCGACGCAAACTCTTCGTCCTTTTCTATATCGAAAGCTACAAAGTAACTCCATTTATTCATGCCTCGCGCGTATGTCTGGCGGCTCAGGGTATTATTATATTTATACCATAAATAATCTTTTGGTTCTTCGCCCTCCAGCGGCGGATAATCTCTTTCAAATTTCCTTTTTACGTCTTCAAGTTCAAGTGCTGTCAGTCTTTCATGCCCCAGCGCTATACTGTAAAGATCTCTTTTCGAGCCGTATTCCAATGTCAGCGGCGGCATGTTTATCGACTCGTCTCCTACGCTGAACACGGGATTCGAGCTGTATACATATCCGTCCCATGCCTGCCTTGTCGGGAAACTCCACTGCATCTGGAATCCGCCCGACATTTCCTGTGATTTCGGGATCGGCTTTTTGTATATGAATGTATATTCGTCCTTGCTTTCGTCGTACTCAAGCTTCCAGTCGCTTTCGCTCTGAGTTGTCGTTGTTTCCGCACGCGAAGTCGGACCCGTTCTGCCAATATCACTTATTCCGCGTACTTTGAACCTGACCTCTTCAGCCTCATACGCTCTTCTTGCTCCGTTCAGAAAAAACGAGAAAGTCAGCTTTATTCCGACAGATTTGTTCTCTGTTTCGTATTTGCTTATCGTCTGTTCCTTGTTTTCGGACCACACTGCCTGCACGATCCACTCGTTAAGCTCGTTTGTTCCTTCTACGATCTCTCCGGATCGTTTCTTCGTTCCATCGGTGCTCACCGCCGAAACAGGAAACTGCAATATCGGTATAAACATTGAAAAAATAATCACAAAAGATATGATTCTTTTCAGGACAGTTGTTCTTCTGTTCAATTTTATTCCTCCTTCTTGCAGTTATTTGTTCTCTATGATCCGATAGATCTGTTCAAGCTCATCTGCGCTCAGATCGTCTGTTTTATCGATTCCGGGTATATTATCCGATTGAACGGCATACGCTTCTATCTTTATTTCCTGAAGTTCTTCGGGGTCGATCTCCTGCTCTATGATATTCTTAAGCTGTATCTTGTCAAACAGAGGTTCCGTTGCACGAAACGATCCCAGTGCATTTTTGTATCCGAATACATACGTCTTCGTTTCCGACGATTCTTCCGCATATGATTCAAGTTCGCTCCAACAATCGGAAAATGAATTTTCGGTTATGTCAATGTCATTTTCGCTTGTTTTCAGATAGAATATCTCCTGCAGAGTCTTTTCCGAGCAGTTCCCGTATGCGTCTGCTACTGTTACTTCTTTCTTCGGAACGGTGACCTTAAGAAATACAAACGCACTGTTTACACCGACATTGTTTATCTGCGGATTCTTTGCGGTTTCGCTGTTCGGAACGATCCCCGAAACTGTATTTCCCGGATACTCGGTCTCCGTAAGTTTTATTCTTACATTGCCGATACTAAATGTATTCGTTATTCCGTCGGTCACACTGCTGTATGCAAGTGCTGCAAACACCGCCGTTAACACCGCAGCGCAGCACATAACAGCGATCAATATCGGTCTGTTTCTTCTTTTCAACCCCATCACCCCCTTGTTGAACTATTTATCTGCTTCGTATTTTTTCCTGCACATCTCATTCGTCATTTTGTTTTCTCTTTGCCGTCAGAACCATCAGTATCAACGATGCTGTCAATATACAGATAATTGCAATTATTGCTATCGTCTCACCTGTCTGCACAAAACTCTCCAGCGTTACCGTTGAAGATGTTTTATTGCTGTCATTCGTTGAACTATTTCCTTTACTTACGTTCGTTGCCGTCTCGCTTGACCGGGACGGATTCGAGACATCGCCTGCCAACATTGAAGAAACGTATTCGGAACCCGTTGATACACTTGACGAAACACTGCTTTGAGAAATGATTTCTTTAGACGATGTCGATGAATTTGATGATAAATTTGATGATAAATTCGACGAAGTGTATTTAGAAGCATTTGACGAACTGTCTTGTGAACTTGTTCCCTTTGAACTCGTTTCTTTGGAGCTTATTTCCTTTGAGCTTGTTTCCTTGGAACTTGTCGCCTTAGAACTCGTTTCCTTGGAGCTTGTTTCCTTGGAACTTGCCGCCTTAGAACTCGTTTCCTTGGAGCTTGTTTCCTTGGAACTTGCCGCCTTAGAACTCGTTTCCTTTGAGCTTGTCTGAGATGATTCGATTCTTGATGAGCTCTCAACTTCCGACTTGCTGTTTTCTTCGTTATCCTTCTCTACTTGGGCGGTGAATATCCACTTGAACTCTGTTTCTCCGCTTATATATGTCTCTCCGGTTTTGCCTCTGACGATCTCGGTTCCGCTTGCTGTTACTATTCTTTCACCGTTGTCAACAAAGCCTCCGGCGGATGTTCCGTTCCACGTTACGCTTACTTTCATATATCTGTATTCGTTCGGCGCATACTTTCCGAGATCGAGAGGCGTTTTTTGCATATCGGGAGTTCCTTCTCCCGTTACTTTCCCTCTGTAGACCTCTTGATCGTCAAGTATTACTACACATTCGCACTCGTTTTCAAGATCAATATCTCCTGTACTCGATACGGATTCCGCACTGAAATATATGCTGTAGCTTTTATCATCGCGAAGATTCATTATCTGAATGTTCTTCACATATGTAATACCGGGTTTCATATCGGTCACACTGAAATAATAGCTTCCGTCCGCGCTCACCGATCTTCCCGAGTCATCAAGAACCACAAGTTTTTCCGGCAAACCGTGTACCGAACCGTCGTCAAGACTATATGCGTATGCGCTTACCACAAATAGATAGAGAAGGGTTATTATCAATATTGCTAATACTTTCAGCTTCTTTGTTTTCATGTTTCACCCTCCGATCGACTTCGGTTTATTCTCCTCCGTTATCAGGTTCTTCGGGCTGTTCGCTGCCTGCCGCAGACCAGGTGACTGTCTTTCCGTCTTCTCCGAGCTTTGCTTTCTTCACTGCCCAGCTTTGTGCGTTCACTGCTTCTTCCGCACTTTCACCGTCGTTTACTGCCTGTGCCGATTCCACCTTGAAATTAAGGTTGTAATCCATTGCATAGAACGCGTCATTCTGCACTGTGCTGTCGAGAGTTACCGAACTTATGATGTCTGCCGTGGAAGCGCCTCCGTCAAGAAGCTTGTTGTAGTAGAACACGGCGTTGTTTGCATCATTCTCGTTGAGCGATACAGTCCAGTCTTTCGTATCATCCGTGCTTACGCTTGTTCCCAGCCCGATATTTATCAGTATATCGTCTGCCGTTCCAACGGTTTCATCTGCTCCCGCATATGTTACCCTTACCGTTCCGTCGTCGTTGAACGAATAGGTAAGCTTGTCTGCCGATACTGTCAATGACTCTGCCTGAAGTATCCCTGCTTTTACTTTTCCTTCATCGTCCGTTGTAATATCTATATCATAGAATTTTTCGCCGTCAAAGTAGTATCCTGTATATACTACCGATACGGTTTTGCCGTTGGTATCCTGTGTTGTCGATCTCGCAAATATGTAATATCCTGCATCCTGTGCGTATACAGTGCCCGAATCAATCTTTGTGGCTGCCTCTACAGTACTTACCTCTGTACCGCTTTCTGCTTCTGTTCCGCTGTATACAAGCAAGCCGCCTGCCTGTTTTGAGATAACCTCATCACTGCTGAGTTCCTCTGCTTTATCCTTGAATTCTCCTGCAGACAAAGCCGTTCCCTCGGCCTTCTGTGTCAGAACGATATTGCCTGTTACAGTCGCCTTTACAAATGCCGGTACATTGCCCGTGTTTACTGCTCCGGCTTCTTTCTTTACGGTCTGTCCGGGTATCCAGTTATCCGGGGGTGTAAAGTTCTCCTTCGCTACTACATTGTACTCATTCGAAGCGCTGATCTTATTCACTACCTCGTCTCTTGATGTGAACCACGCAAACGTTGTTCCTCCGACTATCAATGCTGCAAGTACACATGATGTTATTAATACTTTTCTTCTGTTCTTCTTGTTTTCCATTTTTTACTCTCCTTTTTATTCAGATGATTCTTCTGTTTTATTTGCTGTAAAATACAGATTCAACGTCTTAAAAAATATAAATACCGAAATGACAAGCCCTATAGCATAATACCATTTAAGACGTATAAATCTGATAAGATAACCTAACTTTGGAATGCAGAACTCTACCTTTCCTATCACTCTTGATTCTTCGATAAGAAAACTGTCTTCTGCCTTGTTATTATCTCCTTTTGTTTTGAAACAAGTTACACCTGTCATATTATAATTATCGTACTTTTTTGTTACGCGATGTGTAAGGTACGCGTCGCCGGAATGCGCAGGATTAAACGTAATCACATCTCCGACATTAATATCGTCCGATGTTGTCACATGAACAAAAATTATATCTCCTTCGTTATATGCCGGCGACATTGAATCGGTTATCACCGTGTAATACCTGTAACCAAACAGGGTTTTCTTTGGCGATGCATTAAACGAAAATAGAATTGCAGAAAATAGAATTACTGCTGAAATCAAATAAACAAACAACGTGTAAATCATGCTGAAAATCCGTTTTACCGAGATTTTCTGTTCCTTTTCTTCCTTGATTTTTATCACTCCGATGGTTATTTCTTGTATTGAAGTATTATTCCATTTTATTATATCATACAATTACTAAAAAAAGATATATAACTAATCAACAAAAAACGATAATTATTTTTAACTATTATTACATACGGGGTAAGATGCGTTTTGTTCGCCTTAATTATAACACGTAATTACCCATGCTTTTTTAAGCCAAAAATTAATGCTTCGTTAAGTCTTCCGAAAAAACGCCGCTCCCACTTGCTAAAAGCAGGAACGGCATTGTTATAAATCCTAAAAGGAAATGTTATACTTTCTCTGAATATGCAGTGTTTAGTCCGGAGAAAGTCAAGTCTTACAGTGTTCGGTATGTGTTTTATTTATAGTAATAATACCAATTACCGTTAAAATCTCTGTCGCATTCTTCCTGAGAAGCAAAGGTACAGTCCTTTATACCCTCGTCGGGGTATTTATGCGCAAGCAGTCTTGCTTTGTGAAAATCTTTGATCTTTTCGGTCAGTTTGGTGTCAACAGCGTCGGCAAGCGCCTTATCCGTCGGAAAAATGTACGATACAAAATAATTCTCCGGCTCGATATACGCACCGAACTCTATTGACGCATATATCTCTTTAAACTTTTCCGATACCTCTTTGCTCACCGTTCTGATAATTTCCTGCCATTCTTTATTCGTACCCATATCAAACCCTCATCTATCATTGATTTTCTTCTGCTGCCTGCTTCTGACGCTTGATGACCTTCAGACGCGAGAACTCTTCTCTGTCCTTTTCGTCAAGCGCGTCGGTGATGTATTTAACCGTATCTTCAAATCTCGGGATCATAATATTCTTCAGAGCGTTGGCACGTCTCTGAGTTGTGCTTATCGCATTTGCGAGTCTGTATACGCTGTTCTCGATCTCGGCAAGCTGCGCTGTAAGATATTTTACCTCAACAAACTTAAGCTGCGCATTGTCAAGCAATGAGTTGGTTGTATAAAATCCGTACTGCAGATCAAGCCCGTTTTT
>CADBRK010000004.1 GCA_902797065.1 uncultured Ruminococcus sp. | reverse complement strand
TACGCCGATAGGCAGTGAGGATTCGGGAGAAAGTGCGGGAAGCAGCGATTTCGGTACAGAGTCGATGTATGAGTTTATTGTGAAGAGCGATGATTCTTTCGAACTCGGTGAGGATTCGGGCGTATCGATACAATTCAATAAAGAGCTTCAAAACAGTGCCCTTGAAATTCTCGGTGCTTTTATAAGAGAAGAAAACGGCAAATTCTTTGTATATGTCGAAAACAGCGACGGAGTGATCGAAAAACGCTTTGTCAAAACTAAGAACGGCATAGAGTACAGTTACGCTTTTGTAACGAGCGGATTATCTATGGATGATTATATCGCTATGGCTTACGGAAACGTAAAGGAGGGAATGCCCGTGAAACGCGTTTCCTATCAAGAGTTGCAGGGCGGAATACTTGGCGATTTGTTCTGATAGAGGAGAGGTGGATTTTTATGCTTGAAAATATAAAACTTTCATTCAAGGGCATACGCTCCCACAAAATGAGATCGGCGCTGACAATGCTTGGTATAGTCATAGGTATTGCTTCGATCATTATAATAGTATCGCTGATTTCGGGTACAAGCGAACAGCTCAAAACGGCTATGATCGATTCGGGCGATTCGACGATAACGATCGCACTTTATAATAAAGAAAACCCATGGACTCCTATGGATCCTTCGTTTAATACGCTCCCCGATGGTGTGGTTTCTCCCGACTCCGATACGATACAAGAAATCAAAAGTCTGGATGACGTTGAGAACGCTACTGCCGTATATTCGAGCGAGTATAATATCAAAGTTTCGCACAACGGAATAGAAAACTCATCTTGTGTTGTGATGGGCGTCGAGAAAGAGTATTTTTCGCTGAAAAACTATGTGCTCACTTCGGGCAGGTATTTTATCGACAGAGATTACGATAACAGGAATAACGTGGCTGTCATTTCATCCGGAGTTGCAAGTTCTATGTTTACAAATGAAGATGCCGTAGGACAGACCATTGCGATCGGAGACGAGATATTTACTGTTGTAGGCGTAGTACAGAATGTTATAGACGAGAGCGAGATCAATAATATAACGGACTATTATTTAAAAGTTTCTATGAAAAACAATGATTTTGTTATTGTTCCGTCTGTATCATGGGTGAACTTCGGAGGATTTGACTTATACAGTAATCTCGTAGTAAAAATAAAAGATGTCGATGATACCGTAAAAGTAGGCGGCGAAGCTGCAAATATACTTAATATGAACATTACCAACAACGGCTATGAGTACAGATCGTCGTCTATGCAGGAAGATGCGGATTATCTTGAAAACATCACACAGTTTGTTTCGATACTCCTTATCGGCATAGCAAGTATATCACTGCTGGTCGGCGGTATAGGCGTAATGAATATCATGCTTGTGTCGGTTACCGAGAGAACGAGAGAGATCGGACTCAAAAAAGCCCTCGGCGCCAAAAAGAGAGTTATCCTCGGGCAGTTTCTTACAGAATCTGTCGTGCTGACAGGCTTGGGCGGCGTGCTGGGCGTGCTTATCGGCATCGGTATTTCATATCTTGTGTCGTTAGTTCTTAGTATGCCCGCATCAATAAGTATTCCCGCGGTTGCGATAGCGGTCGGCTTTTCTATGGGCGTAGGTATTATCTTCGGAATAATGCCTTCGATCAAAGCAGCAAATCTTAATCCTATAGACGCATTAAGATACGAATAATATTTAGTCAAAGGCGTGTGTGTCGATTATGACCCGCACGCTTTTTTGTCAATGAGTTGACAAAAATATTACAAAACGATTAATTATAATCCGAATAAAGAAATATAATCAAATCGAAATTTGTTATAATATTGATTAAGTGTAATTGAATATGTATGTCGTGAAAGACTTTATATATTTTTTTGCTTGGTTTTGTATCTTTTTCGTTACAAAGGTTATTCTGTCGCTTTAAGGAGGCGTACAAGTGCGAATAAGAAGAAAAAAGTGGGCAAGACCCGAACTTGCGGTATGTCCGTTTTTTGAGGAAGATCCGGAGAAAAATATCGGCAAATGGAGCAGCCTGTATGCAAGGAAGCAGCCGCTTCATATAGAGGTCGGCTGCGGTAAAGGCGGTTTTGTGGGAAAGCTTGCCTCGGAACACCCGGAGATTAATTTCCTTGCCGTGGATATAAAATGCGATATGCTCGGAGTAGCCAGGAGGAATATCGTAGGGATATTCGAAGAATCGGGCAGACAACCCGATAATATAATGATTACTGCATATAATGTCGAACATATAGAAAAAATAATTTCCCCCGAAGACTGTGTTGAGCGTATCTACATAAATTTTTGCAATCCGTGGCCGAGGGGCAAACACAACAAAAGAAGGCTTACATATCCAAACAAGCTTGAAAAATACAAGGAGTTCCTTGTAAAGGGCGGAGAGATAAGGTTCAAGACGGACGATCTGCCTTTGTTTGAAGATTCGCTTGAATATTTTGAGAAAAGCGGATTTGAAGTTATATATAAAACAAACGACCTTCATAACAGTGACGTTAAGGATAATATCCTTACGGAGCATGAGATCATGTTCAGCAATGAAGGGATAAAGATCAACTACTGTGTTGCGGTCAAGCCGTAACAAAAGGGAGGCAATTCGGTGAAAAGAGCAGCGGCGGTGCTTTTGCTCATGGCTGTGATGCTGTGTGTTTCCGGCTGCGGTATCAATATGTTTGAGAATGCCGATATTATACGTCCGCCGGGAGTGACGGGCGGTAATGCGGGCATCAAAGAGTGTATCGAGAAGTCGTCGGGCGGAGATTACACGCTGAAATATCCTGCCCACGGGAATTTCAGGAGCGCCGTAATAACACGTGATCTGAATATGGACGGAATCGATGAGTGCATAGCGTTTTTCAAGCCCGATTCATCGGACAATATCAAAGTGATACTTATGTCGATGTCGGAAGATACCTGGCAGACGGACGCTGATTTCGAGGAGGATTCCGCACAGATAGACTCCGTCAGCTTTTGCGATCTGAACGGAGACGGCAGAGAGGATCTTATCATAGGCTGGGGCGGCTTCAATTCACTGCCGGATAAGATCGCAGCGTATGTAAATATAGAAGGCGAGTATAAACGGCTTAGCGTCGGGTGTACATATGACAGCATATACTGCGGAAGGTTTACCGACAGTAATTTTGACAGTATTATACTGCTGTCGCTTTCATGCACGGACAGCAGGGCAAAGGCGTCGCTCATAACAATGAACGATCAGCGCAGCGACCTGAAGCTTGCTTCGACTGTTGATATGAACGAAGATGTGACGGTCATAGACAATGTGCTGTACGGATATATCAACAAGAGCAAGTACGGACTTGCAATAGACGGGCACATGAGGAACGGCAAATATGTTACTCAGGTATTGTGCTGCGAGGGTAAATCTACTATCGGTGAAGTTTATTCGCAGAAATGTGATTTTTCCGTAAAATGCTGCGACATAAACCGAGACGGTATAATCGAGATACCTTCGGTGAGCAGTCTGAAAACAGAAGAAGGGGTCGAGCCTTCCGATGACATCTGTTTTGTCACATGGAGTGATATAAATCTTGAACGTCACACGCTTAATCCGAAAGACTACACGATTTTTTGCGAGAGTGACGGCTGGATGTACAGAGTCGGAGAAGATTTTAAGGATAAAAACACCGTTACCGCAGAACAGGACGGCGGTTACGGCTTTTATAAATGGAACAGCGAGACTTATGTGCCGACAAGGGAGAGCCTTCTGTTTGAGATCAGATGCTTTGACGAGACAAAACCGCAGGATAATTCCGCAGGCGGCGAGTATGAGGAGATTATTCGCGACGGGAATATCGTCTATGCGGTGAAAATAGAGAGTCAAAGCGGGATCGGCATAGAACAAATAAAAGAGAATTTTATTTTTCCGATGATTTAATCAGCGGGTATTGATAGGAGGAACATCTGACATGAAAAAAATATTGGTATGCGAGGACGAGGCTACAATTCGTGATTTTGTCGTTATAAATCTTACGAGAGCAGGATATGATGTTAGCGAGGCTGAAAACGGCGAAGCTGCCCTGGAGAAATACGACGAAAACAACGGCGATCTGGACGTTGCTATACTCGACGTTATGATGCCCGGCAAGGACGGTTGTGCTGTGTGCAAGGAGCTGAGAGCAAGGAACGGCGGTATCGGCATAATCATGCTTACGGCAAGGACTCAGGAGATGGATAAGGTGACCGGTCTTATGCTCGGCGCGGACGACTATGTTACAAAGCCTTTCAGCCCGTCGGAGCTTGTTGCCAGAGTGGATGCGCTTTACAGACGAGTATCGCTTGCGAAGGCAAATATAGAGAGCAACTTCAAAGAGGAGATCAAGTCAGGCGAGTTTGTGCTTAATCTGCGCAACAGGACTCTGCTCAAGAGCGGCAGAGTGATCGAGCTTACGCAGGTGGAGTTCCAGATCATGGAATACTTTTTCTCCAACCCCGGAATGGCGCTTGACAGAACGAATATTCTCAACCATGTGTGGGGCGAGGCGTATGTCGGAGAAGAAAAAATAGTAGATGTAAATATAAGACGTTTGAGAATGAAGGTTGAGGACGAACCCTCCAACCCGAAGTATATAGTTACGGTATGGGGTCTCGGTTATAAGTGGGACGCATAATGCTGTGCCGTTTCGCTGAGAAGGAGCGCTGATATTGGTTAACGGAATTACAAAAAGATGGTTGTTTAATTATCTTGTTGTTACGGTTGTGATAATAATCGCCTTTATTGTCGGACTTTCGGTTGCCGTGAGGAATTACTACTACGACGGAATAAAGAGCGTTCTGGTGGATTCGGCTGTGCGCGCAAGAGAAAGTTTGTCTGATGTGGATCTTTCCGAAGATGCGGGAGGAGAATCGCATATCCGCAGTTATGTCGAGAATTTCGGCGATAAAGAGCGCATAGAGCTGTCTGTACTCGACACGGACGGAACCGTACAGTATTCTTCGACGGGCTTCCCTGCGGATGATACCCGGTCGGTAAACGATGTTGAACAGGCAGGTTCCTCAAATGACAATATTGCCGTGCGCACAGGGTCTCTTGTATCCGGCGAAAAGGTAATGACATGCACCGTTGTTCTGAATGACAGCAGCGGCGAGCCGTATGCGGCGCTCAGGTTTGCCGTGTCTTTGACGGAAGCCGACAGCAGAGTGCTTTATGCGATAATCATAATCGTTGCGGCGGCGGTACTGCTGCTGGCGTCTGTGGTTATTCCGGGGCTTATGTTTATCCGTACGATAGCAAAGCCCGTAAGAGAACTTTGCGCAACCGCAAGGAGGATAGCCCAGGGCGACTTTGAGACGAAGGCTGCAAAGCTGTATGACGACGAGATAGGCGAACTCTCGGACAGCATAAATTATATGTCGGAGGAAATAAAAACATCAGACAGTATGAAGAATGACTTTATTTCGTCGGTGTCACATGAGCTGAGAACTCCGCTGACTGCGATAAAGGGCTGGGCGGAAACAATGTCTATCGGAGAACCCGATCCCGTTACAATGACAAAGGGATTAAATATAATCATCAACGAGACGGAGCGTCTGTCGGGTATGGTCGAAGAATTGCTTGACTTTTCGAGACTGCAGAACGGCAGAATGGTTCTTGTCATGGATAAAATGGATCTGCTTGCAGAGCTTGATGAAGCAGTTTATATGCTCAAAGAGCGTGCCGTAAACGAGAACAAGCGGTTTGTTTATGAACAGCCCGAAGGCGTTACGGCGGTGCTCGGCGATAAGAACAGGCTCAGGCAGGTGTTCATCAATATAATAGACAATGCTATAAAATACACTCCCGAGGGCGGTGTTATAGGAATCAGAGTGACCGAGGACGAAGACCGGGCGCATGTTATCATAAGCGATACGGGCTGCGGTATAGCGGCCGCCGATCTGCCGAAAATAAAGGAGAAGTTCTACAAGGCGAACCAGACAGTCAGGGGCAGCGGAATAGGACTTGCTGTTGCCGACGAGATAATGAAGCTGCACAAGGGCAGCCTCGAAATTGCCAGCGAGGAGAACACCGGAACTACGGTCACGATCAGCATACCTCTGCTCGACAGCGACGATGAGGAGATACTGAGAAGCTGATGATCTTTAAGGAAAGAAGAGAACTGAAATGGCTGAAAAAACAAAAATAAAGACCTCGATAGGCGGTTCTGCGCTTATCGAGGGTATTATGATGAAAGGACCCAAGCACACAAACGTCGCTATAAGAATGAGCGATAATTCGATTTACTGCGAAGAAGTCGAATTTAAATCTATCGGAGGCGATACGAAGTTTTTCAAGCTTCCGTTTGTAAGAGGGTTTGTGTCGCTTGTCGATTCGATGCGGCTGAGTATGAAGTGCCTTACGCTGTCTGCCGACAAGGCTATGGAGGGCGGCGAAGTCGAGGAAGAACCGAGCAAGTTTGAAAAATGGGCGATGGAGAAATTCGGTGACAAATTCTATAATATTCTGATGATCTTTGCGTCCGTACTCGGCGTCCTTCTTGCAATACTGCTGTTTTTCTGGATACCGTCGGTTATATTCAACGGTATCGCAAAGATTGCCCCGGCTCTCGACAAGGGTACAGTCTGGAGAAGCGTGCTTGAGGGAATACTCAAGATCGCTATATTTTTGGGCTATATTACATTAGTATCGAGAACGCCCGATATGAAGCGCACGTTTATGTACCACGGTGCGGAGCATAAAACAATTTTCTGCTATGAAAATTTAGAGGAGCTTACGGTCGAAAATGTACGTAAGTATACTCG
>CADBRK010000003.1 GCA_902797065.1 uncultured Ruminococcus sp. | reverse complement strand
TATATTGTTATTAATTATACGCTGCTGTTCTCTACAAAGAAGATACTGAAAGAACTGGAGGGAGAGCTGTGAAACTGAAAATTGCGCATCTGTACCCCGATCTGCTTAACCTCTACGGAGATATAGGCAACATTACGACGCTTACAAAACGCTGCGAGTGGAGAAATATAGAGGTTCAGACCGACAGCATATACGGAAACGAAAAGATAAGCTTTACCGATTATGATCTTGTTTTCCTGGGCGGCGGCTCTGACAGAGAGCAGCTTCTCGTTCGGGATAAGCTCATGTCGATGCAAAAAGAGCTTACATCATACGTTGAGGACGGCGGCGTTCTTGTGGCTGTATGCGGCGGCTATCAGCTTCTCGGCAGCTATTACAAGCTCGAAAAAGAAACTATTCAGGGTCTTGAAATACTCAATATACAGACAGAGATCGGCTCGACACGCCTTATCAGCAATGTTGTTATCAAGAACGAACAGTTCGGCACGATCGTAGGCTTTGAGAATCACGGCGGCAGAACATACATAAATGATCACACTCCGCTCGGGAAGGTTCTCTACGGCGGTGGAAACAACGGTCAGGACGGCTATGAGGGCGTAGTGTATAAAAATGTTATCGCTACTTATCTTCACGGCTCGCTGCTGCCGAAGAACCCGAAGCTCGCCGATCATATCATCAGGCTGATGCTTGAGCAGAGAGGGTACCCAACGGAGCTTGCCCCGCTCGACGATACGATAGAAAACAACGCTCACAAGTATATTGTTGACAGGTTTTTGAAAAAATAGCATAAAATGACGGCACAAGGCGAATTTGCTTTGTGCCGTTGGTTTTTAGATCAGTTGCTTCTCCGGAATAAGGAATGGTTCGTACAGTTGTAAAGCGCATCGTACGGCAGATCGCCTTCGCTCTCACTCGGCGCGAGATAGAAGAAATCTTCGGGTAATATGTTTTTTGGCGTACCCTCAATGTACAATTTGAATTGATCGCCTTCACGAATAAAGGACGGCTCCATATAGAAATAACGAATTTTTTGACCGTAATCGCCTGTTTTAATTTCTGATGTGTTGGGGGTGTATTTCAAATTAAAACTCTTTACACGTGTTCCGTATTCGTAAGTGTCGGTAGAAGTCAGACCGTCAAAGCTGCCCGAAAACTCGTTGTAGTATATGGTGTAATCATACCCGCTGTCTCTGTCGTAGAGGATGCTTTCGGAATAAACACCGGTAAATGTACCGTCAGCATTCAGCGTTATCATCGTGTAGCGGCTGGCGCCTCTCCCAACTGTGCAGTAATATGGTCCCGTATATGCCGAAAAATCCGATCCGATCCTTACATCTTTGAGCAACTGCGCGCCGTTTGTCGAAAGTCCTACGGTGTATCTCAGAACAAGCAGAGAATCCGAGCTTGTTACTTTGTTGTCGCCGTTGATGTCGGCGCACTTCTTCTGATTGTCGTTAAACGTACGCAGTTTGACAACCGCACCCATAATGAGCAGCGCGTCTTTTGCTGAAGCCCTGCCGTCGCCGTCGAGATCGCCGAGAGCAGTCGGGTTTTCCTGCAGCGAAGATGCGTTAGCGGTGAGCGGTATTCCGCCGAGGGTGAAGATCATTGATAGAGTGAGTATCAGAGAGAGTAATTTTTTCATGATAATGCTCCTTTCGGTTGATGATATTATTATTTTAACACACGGCGAAAACGGTTGCAAGACAAAAACAGATCCGACCGCAAATATAATTCTTCGGTCGGATCTATTCGTAGTGTGTATTTTTAAGATTGCACAAGCCGATACAGCTGTTGATTATCATTTCGACGAATACCATTTCATCGTTTGTAAGACGGGAGAGCTTGTCGGCGAGCGTTTCGCCTTTTGCAGAGGGAGTTTCGCCCGTGAGGAGGTAGTCGGTAGTTACGCCCAAGATTCGGCTGAGTTTGACGAGATTTTCGGGACGCATAGCTTTAGACCCCTGTTCTGCATAAGAAATAGTTTGTGTGGAAACATTCATCTTTTCCGCAAGTTCTTCCTGTGTAAGCCCTAATTTCTTTCTGCATAAGAAAATCCTTTTTCCCATATCGACTGTAAACTGATTGTATTTAATTGCCATTATACGCACTCCCTAAAAATCAACTTTAGTAAGTATTATATCAACTTTAATTTAATTTTATAACAGATTTTTTTAAAATAATATCAAATATATTTATAATTATCTTAACTTTTAGTTGACTTTTGGTAATGAATGTGATATTATAGATTCAGAAAAAACAACAATATTTTTAAATAACTTGGTTTGGTTTATATTATGTACGGGAGGGTGATAGTTTAAACGATAGATTATTAAACAGGCATTTCAGATAGGATTATTACAAAAAGGAGAATAGTTATGGATGAATTCTTGGATTGGATTCTGATCGGCTGCGGAGGATTAATAGGCTACATGATTATCAATGCGATAGTGAGAGCGCCGGGCGCTTCGCTTAACAGCAAGTTTGTAAAGCTTGGTACGCTGAAAGGAAAGTCGTTAAGCGAGATTACAAGAGTGGTCGGACCGCCGAATGCGGTTTCTTCATTGGGCAACGGAAAAAAGCTGCGGCAATGGCAGGAGACAAGTTATCATATAGCACTTGTATTTGATGCGAATGATATTTGTGAGGGTATTTCTTCGGAAATATCGGTGTAAGGAGGCTTATTATATGAATGGTTTAGGCGGATTTGGTATTGTGATAATTATCATAGGTATACTTGAATTTGTCGGATATGTTATGGCATGTTCCGGCTTGAAGCAAACAGCTGCCGATAAAGGACATGAGGTAAATGGTTTTATAATCTTTATATTTGGTTTGCCGTATATGATTTATGTGGCTTCGTTGCCTGATTTAAAAGCAAGGAAGGTTGATGATCAAAATGAGTGATTTTGTATCGGTGATAAAGATTGTACTTTTTTTGTTGCTTGTTATCGGATACATTATCGCTTGTATATCTGTAAAAAGAATTGCTTCTTACAAAGGGCATAACATCAGTACGGCTGTTTGCGTAGTATTTGGCTTGCCATATATTATTTATGTTTTGTCTTTACCGGATTTAGGAAAAAGAAGCAGTTTTACAATAGATTTCCCAATACATCATTCTTCTTTGGTAAATAGCAAAAGAGACTCAAAAGTGGTGGCTGTTTCTATTGTTTTAGCAGTTGCTTTAGCGGTCGTTAGTGTATTTGGTTCATTCGGAGAGAAAAGAACGATTGAACTTGTTGAAATAGAATATTCAAAC
>CADBRK010000002.1 GCA_902797065.1 uncultured Ruminococcus sp. | reverse complement strand
GCCTACTTCGTTGCCCTGAGCCTTGAGGAATGTATAAGACATACCGCCGCCGATGATAAGAGTGTCGCACTTCTCGAGCAGATTGGAGATAACGTTGAGCTTGTCTGCAACCTTTGCGCCGCCGAGAATAGCAACGAACGGTCTCTCGGGAACTTCAACAGCGTTGCCGAGGTAGTTGATCTCTTTCTGCATGAGATAACCGACTGCCGTATCCTTGATGTGATCCGTTACGCCTGCTGTCGAGCAGTGAGCTCTGTGAGCGGAGCCGAATGCGTCCATTACATATACGTCTGCAAGTGAAGCAAGCTCCTCCGAGAACGGCTCAAGGTTCTTTGTCTCTTCTTTTCTGAAACGTGTGTTCTGAAGAAGAACAACGTCGCCGTCCTTCATAGCTGCAACTGCAGCCTTAGCGTTATCGCCTACAACTGTATCGTCATTTGCAAAAACAACCTCTTTGCCGAGAAGCTCGGAGAGTCTTACAGCAACGGGAGCAAGCGAGAACTTCTCCTCGGGGCCGTTCTTCGGCTTGCCAAGGTGGGAGCAAAGGATAACCTTGCCGCAGTTCTCGATAAGCTTTTTGATCGTGGGGAGGGCAGCCGTGATTCTGTTGTCGTTTGTGATCACGCCGTCCTTAAGCGGAACATTAAAGTCGCAGCGAACGAGAACTCTCTTGCCTGCTACATCAATGTCTTCTACTGTTCTTTTGTTTAAAGCGCTCATTTCAAAAATCTCCTTTATATAAAAAATCTTGTACAATGAAACTATACATATATATTATACCCTGTTTTGCCATATTTTTCAATACGATTTTCGTTATTATGTAAATTAATTTGCAAATTAATTTGTGATTTTTTCAGCTGCAGCATTTAAAAGACATTATTATGATCGCTCCACTTGAAATCCCTGAGTTCGCCCGAACACAAAAGCTGCGGATAATCCCACTGTCGCAGCACCTCGTAAGCTGCTATCGCAACCGAGTTTGAAAGATTCAGGCTTCTTGCCTCGTCCATCATGGGTATCCTCACGGTGGTGTCGGGATTATCGAACAGAAGCTTTTCGGGCAGACCCTTGCTTTCTTTTCCGAAAAACAGATATGCGTCGTCGGGGTATTCTACTTTTGTAAAAATATGCTGTGCTTTTGTTGAAAAGAAAAAATACTTTCCGTTGTTTCTGTTAAAGAAATCCTGCAAATTCTTATATATTGTAATGTCAAGATACTGCCAGTAGTCCAGTCCCGCATGTTTTAGTTTTTTGTCGTCGATCTTAAAACCGAGCGGTTCGATCAGATGAAGTCTTGCACCCGTGACAGCGCAGGTTCTTGCGATATTGCCCGTGTTCTGCGGTATTTCGGGTTCTACAAGCACTATGTTGAGTGTATTCATAATTATTACCTCCTGTTTCACACTGTATTATTATATTCCAAAAATTTACAATATACAATAGTTATCGGGAAAATCCTGCTTTTATTGCTTACATTATTGTTCAGGCATTATTTTTGTCTTTCCGCTAACAATAATAACGGTGATACTATGAAGATCAGATTATGCGATATTATTATTGTACTATGGTTAATGTTGAAAAGGAGAATAATGATTATTATGAAAGAGAACAAATCAAGTTTTGCGACTATTTCCACAGGCATTGCAGCAGGACTGCTTGCCGGGTATCTGAGCAAAAAGCTGCCGACAAAAAAAGCTAAGATAAAGAAAAAAGCTAACAAAGCCATTCACTCCATGAGCGATATGCTCGATACCGTGAACTATATGTTCAAGTAACAAAGATCTCACGATGCAATTTGCAAAGCCGCCGCTTGGATCATGAGCGGCGGCTTTTTCGATGTTACAGCAAAATAACCAACTATTGGTCATTTTATTTGGGTATAACGTATATTGACTATTTCACACTTATAGTGTAAAATTACACTATAAGTTACCTGGTTACTATAACAAACATCAATGTCACCCGAGTCTCGCCTGCCGGCTCGACCGGTGCTGTTGCCTTACGAGGGTTTCGGGACATCTACGTTTGTTATAATATCTCAGCTAAAGATGTATTTTACCGTCCTTGACTCTGAAATACGTTAACAATTATTTAAACTATCGCCCATCAAAACAACCATTGAAAGAAGGAATATTAATGACTAATTGTATGATTATAATAGGTATCTACTTAAGCGTTATGTCAATCGTTTTGTCATATATTTTCTCAAAGTCAAATGACAAGCAATCCTACATTGATATTAACAAAGTCTGTTGTACATACTTTGTTATATTAATATTTAATTTTATTATAATTCCCTTAATATTTAAAATCGACTACTCTTTGAATGTTTTTCCAAAGATACTTATCCCCAACATAATTGCAGTCTTTATATACCTAACCACAATAACAGACAGCCAGAAAAAAATTTATGATGCAAACACTTCCGAAACTCCTCAAAAGGGCCGTATTTCGAGATTTGCGTCAATAATAATTGCAATACCGCTGCTAATATATTCATTTGTAATCGTCAGGGAATACTACTATATTTACAACAGTGATATTCTGATTGTATATTGCTACGAATATAATGACCACACTATATTCGGAAAAGAAGATTCCGGCTGGTATGCCTGCGCGATAAGTGATTCTTACTGCAAAAAAGTAGATTTTGGCAGTATTTCCACAATAAAATTATTAATGTCACAAAAAATGACAAGAGTTAGCGACGACGAAACAGAAGACTCCTGGACAGGTGAATACACTATTTATTCATACGGCAGTGACGATTTTATAGTATATAAAAACGGCAAAGAGATCGGCTCGTTTTCTGACTTTGACCCTTGGTTAGGAGACAGAGAAAAGTATTACGGATACTGTAAACATATATACATACGCCGATCAGACTGATATTACCTGTACCTCCCGCAGCCTCTGCACGACAGTTTATTTGATTCGTTTTCCTCCCCGCAGTCGGGGCATATCCATTTGCCGTCACTTTTCATATATACATCCGCACCTGTCGGGTACGTGTGATAAGTTTCGGATTTTGGGTAGCCGCCCGACACCGTATTCTGCATTGCCGTCTGAAGATAACCGTTCCCCATGCCGGAAAACGCCCTAATACCCATCGTCGGAATACTGTACGCCGTTACCCTGTCCGTTACAGGAGAAGTCACCATCGTGCTGTGATACAGCTCTCCTCCGCATTTTCGGCAGAAATTAGCTCTGCTGTCATTGAAAGCATTACAATTTTTACAAACCATACTGTCTGTCCTTTCGTATTTATGATACAGATAGTATGGGTATTTTTTTGCGAATCATTCAGGCATATAATAATTAAGACGGTATTCCGAAAAACACCGCCTCAATTTGTTATTTTGCATTTTTTATAAATCCGAAATTATCCTTGATATATATTACTCCCGAGATCACCGTGAGAAGCGCAGAGATCCAAAGAATAACCTGCTGTACTATAGTCGAGATATATACGATATTATCGCTCAGCTGTGTTATATCGGTCACCACGCCGTAAAGCAATACAACAATAATCGCGATCATCTGGCTGACTGTCTTTGCCTTGCCCCACATATTCGCCGCAACGACTTTTCCGTTTTCGGCAGCAATAAGTCTGATCGACGTAACCGAAAATTCTCTGAAAAGTACAATTATAACAAATACGGAACTCACGATACCCATCTCAACAAAACAAGCGAATGCCGATATTACAAGTATCTTGTCGGCAAGAGGATCGGCAAATTTGCCGAAATCGGTCACCATATTATACTTGCGGGCAATCTTTCCGTCGAGCATATCCGTAATCGACGCCGCCGCAAAGATCACAAGCGCTATTATATAATGATAAGGAATCGTCGGCAAAAGCAGCGCCGCCACAAAAAACGGCACAAGAATGATCCTGAGAAGCGTCAGTTTATTTGGCAGGTTCAATTTGTATACCCCCTATTTATGATCTCATACAATTATTATGTCAAGGCTGCACAGCTTCACCGATCGGGTCGCAGTCAAGGAAATCGGTCACTTTAACTTTAATAATATCGCCCTGCTTTGGCTTTTCTCCCGATACGGTGAAAAATACTTTGCCGTCAACCTCGGGTGCGTCAGCCTTGCTCCTGCCGAAATAGCACTCCGCATAGCGGTCAAAGCCCTCGACTACTACAGAAATCTCGGTATCAATCAGCTTTTCGCAGTTTTTCTGCATAATTATCTGCTGACTGTCCATGAGTATATCGGCACGGCGTTCTTTAACATCCTCGTCTATCTGATCGGGCAAACGCGCTGCCGGTGTATCTTCTTCCTGAGAATACGGGAAGCATCCCATTCTCTCGAACCTAATCTCGTTTACAAACTCCGCAAGCTCTTCAAACTGTTCTTCCGTTTCTCCGGGGAATCCCGTAATAAATGTCGTTCTGAGAGT
>CADBRK010000001.1 GCA_902797065.1 uncultured Ruminococcus sp. | reverse complement strand
TTGGCTGGGGAATAGGGATTCGAACCCCAACAAACAGAGTCAGAGTCTGTCGTGCTACCGTTACACAATTCCCCAACGACGAAAATAATTATATCAGTTTTCGGAAGGTTTGTCAATAGTTAATTAAAAAATTTTTAGCTGATTTTACGTTTTTCTGATTTTTCGGTGTATTGATACCCGTTGAAATGAATAATCATGCTTTTGACCCTGCATCTTTATCCTCGTCTGCCGTCGGTGACGGTTCCCAACCGGCTCGTTCGATGCTTCTGCTTTGCAGAGGGCGCGAGTTTCAAAGCAAAAAAACAGATATTATTATGTACGCGTAACACCTGCATGCGTTTGCCTGCCTGAAAATCCGACGGCGCAACTTCGGCACTCGATTTAATCAGTGTCTCCTTAAAAATCTCGCTCGCTGTATACAAAAAAATTTGTCAGGCCGACATGGGTTGTATTCGGATGGCACTCCCTTCCGGCAATGTCGTCTGCTTAAGATTGAAGAATAGTGAACCTGTTATATAAAAAACAGGAGCGAAGCGACTCCGATATTTTTAAGTTTTAATTTTTAAGTCTTCGGTTTTCGGTAAAATTACAACTGAAAAACCTTAAGTTAACGACTATGCCCTTTCCGGCGGCTGCCGGCTTTTTTTCGCATAATTACGACTAAATTAACAAAAAATTAATGACACGGGAAGCGATATATAGTATAATTATGTGGTACGATGGGGTTATTGTTTTACAATTTGTAATTGTTTTTTAATCGGAATGGAGTGAGCGTTATGCAAAATCCTTTTTTGAACAGGGTCGATGATCCCAACAGATCGGATTATCTGACCTCTGTATGTTCAATTAATAAAATACGCCTCCGCAAGCTGCCTATTTACGGCATAGACGACAGCATTGAGGGTCTGACAGTAAAAGAATTTTTCAGTACAAAATTAGTTATAGAAGAAATAAAAAAATATCATAAAGAGCTTGGCATCGACCTGAATGAATATGAAGAAAAAAAGCTCCCCAAGCTGCTTTCGGAGAAGCTTTCGGGCGGTAACAAAGAAGAATCATTTACTGCGAAGAAGATCGCCGAAAAATTCGGAATGAGGCTGGGTCTGCTGTTCCTCGCTCTGAAGAGCGGACAGAAGGAGAACCGCGAGGCGAGGGAGGACTGGACGGATAAGCACTGGGAATACTGGAACCAGGTGGAAGATATTATCCTTGTCGGCGGACTTGCAAACGGAAGGTTCGGCGAGGAACTGAAAAAATGTATCGAATATGTCTTTCGGACGGCGTGTGTAATACCTTATAATATCATTCTTTACGACAATCCGTCCGACGTCGGTGTACTCGGCTGTGCAACTCAGATCTCCTCCGAGGACGGAGTAAATGTCGTTATGGATTTCGGGCAGACGAACATCAAGCGGTGCTTTGTCACGAAAAGCAGGGGAGAGATAACCGATATAAAGACGCTTGAACCGTATCCGTCCAGATATATGGATTGGGAGATGCCCAACGAGGCGGAAAAGCTGCATCAGGCTAAAAAACTGCATCAGTATCTGCTGAAGGCAATAGAGGACACCTACAACACCGCAAAAGCTTTGACCAACACCGAGCCTAACAGCGAGATCGTGATAAGTATCGCAAGCTATACGATCGACGGCGCGCTCAACGCACAGCGCAGCGGCTATGCAAAACTCTGCGCATTGGGCAAAAACTATGCCGAATGTTTGTGGTGGGAGCTGTCGGGCAGACTCAGGAAAGACGTTGTTGTAAAGCTGATACATGACGGTACGGCGATCGCGCTTAATTTCAGCGACAGAAAAAACACGGTCTGTCTTTCGCTCGGTTCATACCTCGGAGTGGGATTCCCCGAAACAAAACTTGTGTGGCCTGCGTATATGTAAGCTTTTTTCGTCCGGGTTCGACAACTTGTTTATGGCTTCCGTGATATAATATGAGTATTATCGGAGAGGAGTGTACAATATTGACTGTAATAGATTTAAGAGATGATATGTACAAAAGACGGATCGACGTTATAGAGATCGACGACGGTGTGATATACTATGCCGAGGAGCTGAAAACCAGAGGGGCAGACAGCGTGTGTATTTACGGCTGCAGCCTTGACGACGGCGCGGAACAGCTTTTGTCATGCTTTGTGTTCGACGATTCGGGATATTACCAGCATTATTATACCGGGAAAAACAGCATCATTATATTGTTCGAGAATTCGGGCAGCACTGTGTGGATCGTAAAGATCGACAAAAAAACAGGCAGCGAGATGTACCGCAGACGCATACCGCTGATAGGCGCATTCTGCGACTGCGTTGCCGTAGATGATGATAATATTCTCATATACACAAAATCGGATAACGAACATAAGGATATGTTCAACAGATGCCTTGAGTCGACAAACTGCAGTCTTATCGCACACCTGTATGATCTCTCTAAGTGTGAGAGATATTTTGTGCGTGATTTTGAAACAGTCATGCTCGTCAGGAACAATATGCAGACTTTTACGGCGAACGGCGAGGAATGGATGCTGCTCAACGATTCCTTCGGGAATGCAAAGGAGAAGCAGCGCATTATTCAGAAGCTGAGTATTTCCGACAACGAGCTTGAGGAGAGTATCAGGGTAATATCGAAAAACGCCTTCCTTTCGGCTGTCAGGAAAAAGGAACATGATACCAAGCCGAAGAAGATCGTCACGGCAGGTTCGAAGGGCAGCGTCCAGCTTGAGTGTATCTGCGGGGAGAATATTCTTCTTCGTGCGAGATCGTTCGTGAATAATGCGGAGAGTTACTGCTCGATACCAAGGTTCGGCGGCAAGATCACGAATGTTCTCGATATAAACGGAGAAGCATTCTTCACAGACAGCGACGAGGGCAAGGTGTACAGTATATCGCGTACGGGTGACGAGACCGAGCTTATCGGAAGGATCAACTCCGATGTACATATAACATATCCCGTGAGTATCGGCAGGCTTGTGAAGTGTATCGACGACAGATATGTTATCGGCGAGACAAAGGGCGAGAAGGATTATATCACCGTTTATGACAGCGAGCTTGACCTGAAAGATGTTTATCAGGCGAGCGGCACGATAAAAGGCAGCGTGCTTGTGCTGTATTGATTTTGTGAAGGTTCGGCACTTGTTCGCTTTTTTACTCCGTTTCGGGGTAATATTGCATAAAAACGCACCGTGCGAATATGTGAAATATTCCGAAAAGACAAAGCTGTAAAAAACAGGGGTCAAATATCACAAAATCGTAAGGTAAAAATTGTTATCAATTTGTGTAAAATATCTTGAAAAAATTATTCGTTAGTGGTATCATATAATTGTATGTATGAAAAATCAGGAAATATATAGAAATTGTTCTCTTATTTAATGACTTTACAGCGAAAGGAGAGTGCAGACTTATGATAGACAGCATCGTGCAGGGCTTGCTTGATGATTTTCATTCGGGCAGCAGCGCAAGGGCTTACGATCTGCTGGGAGCGCATAAATCCTATATGTTCGGGCAGCTTGGCGTGGTGTTCCGCGTGTGGGCGCCGAATGCTGCGGCAGTTTCGGTAGTGGGAGATTTCAACTTCTGGAATCCCGAGTCAGACCGTATGGGCAAGATAAGCGAAGCAGGCGTATGGGAGTGCTTTGTCCCCAATGTTGTCAATGAATTCGACAACTACAAATACTGTATAGATACGCAGTGGGGCGAGCGTCTCTACAAAAGCGATCCGTATGCGTTCCACTTTGAAACGCGTCCGAACAATGCCTCGAAATTTTATGATATAGAGGGGTATGACTGGGAGGACGACGAGTGGATCGAAAACAAGAGACTTGCAGCCGAAAAGCTTGACGACGGCAGCGACACCGTGCAGAAGCCCTGTATATACAACGACAAGCCCGTAAATGTTTACGAAGTACATGCGGGTTCGTGGAAAAAGCACGAGAACGGCGCTTTTTACAGCTACAGGGAGCTTGCCGACGAGCTTGTTCCGTACGCTGCCGGCATGGGCTATACTCACATTGAGTTTCTGCCTCTCACGGAGTATCCCTTCGACGGTTCGTGGGGGTATCAGGTAACGGGTTACTATGCCCCGACGTCACGCTACGGTACGCCGCATGATTTTATGTATCTTATCGACAAGGCGCATCAGGCGGGGCTTGGCGTTATTCTTGACTGGGTACCCGCCCATTTCCCGAGAGACGCTCACGGTCTGATACGGTTCGACGGAACGTGCTGTTATGAATATGAGGACTGGCGCAAGGGCGAACATAAAGAGTGGGGAACACTTGTTTATAACTACAGCCGGTACGAGGTAATAAGCTTCCTTGTTTCGAGCGCAATGTTCTGGATGGATAAGTACCATGTTGACGGCATCAGAGTAGACGCGGTAGCTTCTATGCTGTATCTCGATTATAACCGCAAAGACGGCGAGTGGTGTCCGAATATGTTCGGAGGAAAAGAAAACCTCGAAGCTATGGATTTTATCCGCAGGCTCAACAACACGTGTTCAAAGCTTTTCCCGGGCAATATGATGATCGCAGAGGAATCCACGGCATTCCCGATGGTTTCGCGCCCGACAGACATGGGCGGACTCGGTTTCAGCTTCAAGTGGAATATGGGCTGGATGAACGATATGCTCAGATACCTGGCGCTTGACCCCGTTTATCGTCCGTATCATCACGATAATCTTACTTTTTCACTTATATACGCATTCAGCGAAAACTTTATGCTGCCGATAAGTCACGACGAGGTGGTATACGGAAAATGTTCGCTGATGAACAAAATGCCCGGCGACTATAACCTCAAATTCGCGGGCGTAAAGACATTCATAGCATATATGATGGCACATCCGGGCAAAAAGCTTATGTTCATGGGTTCGGAGATCGGTCAGTTCGACGAGTGGAATTACGAAAAACAGCTCGACTGGGAGGTGCTCGATTACGATACGCATAAGCAGCTGCAGACCTTCTTCAAGGATATGAACATCTTCTACAAAGAGAATTCTCCGCTGTATGAGATAGATTTCTCGTGGGAGGGCTTCCAGTGGATATGCCACAGTGATTACCAGCGTTCTATCCTGGTGTTCAGACGTATCGACCGCAAGGGCGAGGAGCTTATCTGTGTATGCAACTTCCAGCCTATGCTCAGGGAAGATTACATCATCGGCGTTCCTTATGCCGGTACATACTCAGAGGTGTTTACCACCGATAAAGAGGAGTACGGCGGCAGCGGATTTTCTAACGGCAATGCGATAAAATCAAAGAAAAAGCCGTGCCACGAGCTTGAAAACTCGATCACGCTCACCATTCCGCCGATGTCGGTAATGTATTTCAGGTGCGTGAAAAAAGCTGCCGAAAAGACGAAGGAATCCGATGCGGAGGATAAGACCGTAAAGACGGATACAAAGATCAAGGCGTCGGTCAAAGCAAAGAAGGGCGAAAAGGTCAGAGTCACCGTTAAGGCTAAGTCCAAAAAGGCGGACAAAGCATCGAAGGCAGATGACGAAAAGACCGATCATCCCGGGAAAGCGAGCAGGCGAATCAGCAAAAAAACATCAAAAAAGGACAAGGATACGTCCGATAAATAAGCAGATAATCGGCATTTGTCATGCCGGCTATTAAATAGATATTGACAATACATAATGCTAAATACTAAAATTGATTGGAGGACTTAATTATGCTACCAAAGCAGGAGGTAGTGGCAATGCTCCTTGCAGGAGGACAGGGCAGCAGACTCGGCGTTCTTACAAGAAAAGTCGCA